>NZ_JAMXEX010000005.1:239879-393229 GCF_025370775.1 Ancylothrix sp. D3o
TCAGCAGTGCAGGAGATGTCAACGGTGATGGTTTGGCTGATTTAATTGTTGGTGCACGCTATGCTGATACTGCTCCTAATAATGATGCCGGCAAGTCATACCTGGTGTTTGGCAAAACAAACAATACGGCAATTAATTTAAATTCTCTCGGTACTGGTGGTTTTATCATTAATGGTGAGGCGGCTAATGACTTTAGCGGCTATTCTGTCAGCAGTGCAGGAGATGTCAACGGTGATGGTTTGGCTGATTTAATTGTTGGTGCTCGCTTGGCTGATACTGCTCCTGGTAATAATGCCGGCAAGTCATACCTGGTGTTTGGCAAAGCAGACACTACGGCAATTAATTTAAGTTCTCTCGGTACTGGTGGTTTTATCATTAATGGTGAGGCGGCTTTTGATCAGAGCGGCGCTTCTGTCAGCAGTGCAGGAGATGTCAACGGTGATGGTTTGGCTGATTTAATTGTTGGTGCACGCTATGCTGATACTGCTCCTGGTAATAATGCCGGCAAGTCATACCTGGTGTTTGGCAAAACAGACAATACAGCAATTGATTTAAGCTCTCTCGGTAGTGGTGGTTTTATCATCAATGGTGAGGCGGCTAGTGACTTTAGCGGCCAATCAGTCAGCAGTGCAGGCGATGTCAACGGTGATGGTTTGGCTGATTTAATTGTTGGTGCTCCTGGTGCTGATCCTGCTTCTGTTACTAATGCCGGCAAGTCATACATCATATTTGGTGGAGACTTCACCAGCGCCGTCACTCAACTTGGTACTGCTGGTGTTGATAATCTCACCGGCACCGCAAATAATGAAGCTTTAGTTGGTGCAGCCGGCAATGATATTCTCACCGATGGTGGTTTCAGCAATATCCTGATGTATGGTGGCTCAGGAAATGATTCGATCAGCATCAGCAATGCTAATTTCCGCCGTTTAGATGGTGGTTTAGGGAATGATACTTTGGTGTTAGCAGGAAGTGGCATAACTTTAGACCTCACCGGCTCTTCAGATAATACCAAAATCGCCTCTTTTGAAACCATCGATTTAACCGGCACCGGCAATAACACCTTAAATTTAAGTTATGGTGCATTGTTGAATTTGGTTGAAGAAACTCGCGCAACGGGTGGTTTCAACCGTTTAACTATACGGGGTGATAGTGGAGATGCGGTGACTGCCAATTTAGCCGGCTTTGGTTTCAGTAGCAGTGTTGTTGGCTCTGAAACAATTTACACTAAAGGCAAGTTGCAGTTAGCTGTGGAAACCGATGTCACTCAAACCGGCATTGTGATTTAGTCTTAAGAAGCCGGCTTTTTCAGTTAACTTTTCACTTCGGAGTTAACCTTGGAAAAATGCCGGTTTCTCTCTTTAAATTTTGCCAATCAAAAAAAACCGAAAAACCCCCTAATTTCTGCCAAAAATCCCTTGACAATCAGCAGACCGGCGTGATATGCTAAAATCGATAAGGAAGAACCATCATAAAATATCACATTAAATTGTAGAGACCGGCATCTTAAAAGATTTATAACATCGCAGAGAGAAAGAGAATAGAAACCGGCTTTAAGAAGAGAGATTTAGCTTGACAAAACCCAGCAGATATGCTACACTGAAACCGATAAGGAAGAACTATCATAAAATAATCAGGTAATGAGAAGGGCCGGTTAGCCTAAATATATAAGCTTGCAGAAAAAAATAAAATAAAAACCTGCATTTTCCCCTCATTGAACCCAACAAACAAAAAAAGCGTTAGCTATTAAACCGGCCAGCCTTGCGGTCTTGTGAGAGAAAGCCCGCTCCAAAGCTAAATATCCGAACACAGTTTGATAGGATAAGGAAAATTGATGATTTTGTCAGGTTTTTTTTCAAGCAATTTTCTTTCCCCTATCCCCCATTCGTCTAATTATGCGATGTCCTTTTTGTCATTACACCGATAGTCGCGTTTTAGAGTCGAGGTCTTCAGAGGCCGGTGCCTCTATCCGACGCCGGCGCGAATGCCTTAACTGTAAGCGGCGTTTCACAACCTACGAACGTATAGAATATGTGCCCATAACAGTCATTAAACGTGATGGCCGGCGCGAGTCCTTTGACCGATTTAAACTATTACGCGGCATAGTCCGATCCTGTGAAAAAACCGGCATTCCCTCAGTTCGCTTAGAAGCATTTGTCGATGAAATAGAATCAGAAGTTCAGCAACAAACCACACGAGAAGTCACCAGTAGTGAAATTGGAGAACTCGTACTCAGCCGCATTCACAACCTCAGCGAAGTAGCCTATATCCGATTTGCCTCCGTCTACCGGCAGTTTCAAGGCATCCGCGATTTTGTCGAAACCTTAGACCACCTGCAAAACCGCCAAATTTCCTCCACCTCAGCCGAAAAGTTGCTTGACGAATCGCCAGAGCAGGAAGATAACGAGCCCGTCATCCCCAAACCCGCACCGCTTTCTCTTTAATTTCCTTAATCAGAATTTTTTTTAAAAAACCTTGTTCACATAAGCTGAAAATCAATATTATCAAGACTTTCGAGATTTTTGATAACCGGCCCAAACCCCAAAACCGTATCCCTCGTCTCTGACCAATCAGGCTGGATTTAAGGCAAGGGACAAATAAAAGTGATCGCAAGCCATAGCATCAAGTTATAATTGAAGATCGAAGCTTTCACGACTTCCAAGGCTCCGCCTAAAAAGCGATGGAAGCGTTGTAGATGTAACGAACCACGAAACTCAGCCGTGTTTGTCCTACATTTACAGGAGGCCAAATTACTACGGAGAATACCCAGCAGGAAACAAAACGCATGGTCAATCAGAAAACAATCACTAAAGAAGTTGGCTTTACTCACGAAGACTTCGCCGCCCTACTTGACAAATACGATTATCACTTTAGCCCTGGTGATGTAGTAGCAGGTACAGTATTCAGTATAGAACCTAGGGGCGCTCTGATTGACATCGGTGCTAAAACAGCGGCCTACATACCCGTTCAGGAGATGTCAATCAATCGCGTAGACTCTCCCGAAGAAGTTTTACAATCCAACGAAACCCGTGAATTCTTCATCCTCACCGATGAAAATGAGGATGGGCAGTTAACCCTATCAATCCGGCGTATCGAATATATGCGGGCTTGGGAGAGGGTACGCCAATTGCAAGCTGAAGATGCCACCGTGCGCTCACTCGTGTTTGCTACAAACCGAGGTGGAGCGCTTGTTCGCATTGAAGGGTTGCGTGGTTTTATCCCCGGATCTCATATCAGCACCCGCAAACCAAAAGAAGATTTGGTGGGAGAAGAATTACCTTTAAAATTCTTGGAAGTAGACGAAGATCGTAACCGTCTGGTTTTAAGTCACCGCCGCGCCTTAGTGGAGCGCAAGATGAACCGTCTCGAAGTTGGCGAGGTCGTTATCGGCAACGTTCGCGGCATCAAGCCTTATGGTGCGTTTATCGATATCGGTGGAGTCAGCGGCTTACTGCACATTTCCGAAATTTCTCACGATCATATTGATACTCCCCACAGTGTCTTTAATGTCAATGATGAAGTCAAAGTGATGATCATTGATTTGGATGCAGAACGGGGTCGGATTTCTCTGTCTACCAAGCAACTCGAACCAGAAGCGGGTGATATGGTGAAAAATCCGCAGTTGGTTTATGAAAAAGCAGAAGAAATGGCTGCCAAGTACCGCGAACAACAGCGGGCTAAACAGCAAGCTCAAGCTGCCGGTGCTGTGGCCGGTGCTACCGATGAAGCTACCGATGAACTAGAAGAAGTGCCCCCAGCAGCCGAACTAGAAGAAGTGCCCCCAGCAGCCGAACTAGAAGAAGTGCCCCCAGCAGCCGAACTAGAAGAAGCGCCCGCAGCAGCCGAACTAGAAGAAGCGCCGTCGGCGGTTGAAGTTTCCCCCGAAGAGGAATTAGTCAGCGCTGAAGAATAAGCCGACATGGCTGTATCTGTGCAGCCGGTGTTTGCTAAAAAGCCGGTTGCGCTTCCATTTTGGGCGCAACCCTCTTTTTTTTATGGCTTTCGATTGGACTGTGAGTTTTTTTCTAAATAGCAACGTAGATTTATTTTTTCAAGGGCAGATGTAAGCGGTTAAATAATACTCCTCAAAAACAGCCATAGTAAATTGGTATCGGCGGCGTAGAATCGAAAATTGGAGGAAATTTTGGCAACAATTGAATGTCGGGGTGTGAGCTTCCAAAACATTGAAGCGGTCATTTTTGATAAAGATGGCACCTTGGAAGATACGGCAGATTTTTTACGCAACCTCGGACAAAAACGCGCCCGGATGATTGATGCTCAAATTCCGGGCGTCGGGGAACCGCTGTTAATGGCTTATGGTATTGAGGGTGATGAACTTGATCCTGCCGGTTTGATGGCTGTGGGAAGCCGGCGCGAAAATGAAATTGCTTCGGCTGCTTATGTGGCTGAAACCGGCAGGGGTTGGCTAGAATCTCTGGAAATTGTCAGCCGTGCTTTTGAAGAGGCAAACCGGCCCTTAAAAAATAATGCCCCTTGTCCGCTTTTCACCGGCACCACAGAATTGCTGAAAATTTTGTCAGATGGCGGTTTAAAACTGGGTATTCTTTCAGCAGATACAACCGAAAACGTGCTGAAATTTGTTTCATACTATCAACTTGAGTCTTACATTCAACTGCAAATGGGAGTCGATGGCGGCGTCAGTAAACCTGATCCGTCGCTGTTTTTAGCGGCTTGCCGAACTTTGGCAGTTTCTCCGCAGTCTGCTTTGATGGTGGGAGACTCGCCGGTGGATATTCAAATGGCACGAAATGCTCAGGCTGCCGGTTGTATCGCTATTTGCCGCAAAAAGTCGGCGCATTCACATCTCAAAGATGCAGATGTGATTATCTCCCAACTTAACGAAATTTCCATCGTCTCCTGAATTTGTGCCATTTTGAGGGATGATGGATAAATTTACGACCACTTTGCCAAATTCTTCAAACTAGAAGGAGGAAGAATCCTTGACGAAACGTTATCTGTTTACTTCTGAATCTGTGACCGAAGGACATCCTGACAAAATCTGCGATCAAATTTCCGATACGATTTTGGATGCCCTGCTTTCAGAAGACCCGAAAAGCCGTGTTGCTGCTGAAGTTGTGGTGAACACCGGCCTGGTTTTGATTACCGGCGAAATTACCACCAAAGCCAATGTTAATTTCGTGAACTTGGCGCGGAAAAAAATTGCTGAAATTGGCTATACCGATGCTGATAATGGCTTTTCTGCCAATAGTTGCACGGTTTTGGTGGCTTTGGATGAGCAGTCTCCTGATATTGCTCAAGGTGTGAATACGGCTCAAGAAACTCGCCAGCAAAGCGATGATGAGTTAGATAAGGTGGGTGCCGGTGATCAGGGGATTATGTTTGGTTTTGCTTGCAACGAAACCCCGGAATTAATGCCCTTACCGATCAGTTTGGCACACCGGATTGCGCGCCGGCTGGCGGCTGTGCGGAAAACCGGCCAGTTGCCTTATTTGCGTCCCGATGGCAAAACTCAGGTCACGGTGGCTTATGAAGATGGCCGGCCTGTTGGCATTGATACCATTTTGGTTTCTACTCAGCATGATGCAACCATTGGTGAGTTGAGAACCGATGCCGAAGTGCAAGCCAAAATCAAGGAAGACCTCTGGACGGCAGTGGTGCAGCCAGTGTTTGCGGACATTGAGGTTCAGCCTGATTCACAAACTCGGTTTCTTGTCAACCCCACCGGCAAATTTGTTATCGGTGGCCCGCAGGGGGATTCGGGGTTGACGGGTCGGAAGATTATTGTTGATACCTATGGCGGTTATTCTCGTCATGGCGGCGGTGCGTTCTCTGGCAAAGATCCGACAAAGGTTGACCGCTCTGCTGCTTATGCTGCTCGCTATGTGGCAAAGAATATTGTCGCCGCTGGGTTGGCTGCTAAGTGTGAGGTGCAACTCAGTTATGCAATTGGGGTGGCACGTCCGGTGAGTATGATGATTGAAACGTTTGGTACTTCTACGGTGGATGAGCAACGTTTACTCGAAGCTGTGCAGCAGCTTTTTGAGTTGCGTCCAGCGGGGATTATTCAGGCGTTTAATTTGCAAAAGTTGCCGGCTGAACGAGGCGGTCGTTTCTATCAAGATGTGGCTGCCTATGGTCATTTGGGGCGGACTGATTTGGATCTGCCTTGGGAGCAAACTGATAAGGCGCTTTTGTTGAAAGAAATGCTTTCTGAGGCTGTTTCTGTTCGTTAAGCGTTTTTTTGTTTTTGGTTGGATCCCCGTTTTCTTTTTGAAGACGGGTTTTTTTTTAAAGGTAGAGGCGCGGTTTTGTTCGGCAGAGGGGCCGAGAGGGTTTTTTGCAATGGGTTATTCTATACTGTGGAGGATACTTGTACTTATAGCCTTGAGGTGGTAAGTATGGATTTTTCCTTTTTGTGGCCGCTTTTGTTCGCTGGTATTGTTTTTTTTATTTTGAAGCATTCGGCTGATGAAATTGCTTATATGTCGGTGGCAGTTTTTATTGTTTGTTTGCTTGTGAGTTTGGTGGTTGCTCCTTGGCAGGTTCAGTTTTTGCTTTTGGTTTTGGTGTTGTTGGGTACGCAACGTTTGTCTCAACCGGGTGATGTGGGTGTTGATGTTGGCGGAGAACAGGGGGGTTTTTTTGCTGGTTTGAAGAATTCGGCTAAGGTTGTGGATGGGGGAAGGCAAGATGCTGTGGTGTCTGGGGATGAGGGTTTACATGAGCATTTGAGTTACCGGGGGGTTGATTATGAGGTTGATCTGCCGGTTGTTGAGGAAACTAAGCAGGAAATTACGGGGAGATACCGGGGTCAGGTTTGGAGTTCTCACGAGGTTAAGCCTTCTGATTTGCCGCCGCCGGTTGAGATTAAGTATAGGGGTGCAACAATTAAAAAAATTGAGCCGGTTGAGGGCGATGAGGGTAAGGTTTAGGGGTTGTTCGGGGATGGGATTTTTTTAAGGGGGATGTTTTTTTTGGCAGTTTATAGAAGTTGTGTTGTGGGTGCGTTTGGTTGTTAAGCTTGTAGGGGAGCAATCTGTATTTGTTGAAGAGATGCCGGTTGTGAGTGTCTGTTAAACTATGTCAAAATTTGCGTCAAACTTTGCGTCAAACTTTGCTTGGGATGAGGGGTTACTTTGTAGGGCCGGCTATGATTGCCTGATGCTCTGATCTTAACTCGTGCAACATCTGGGGGTTTTATGAGAATGTGTTTATGTTTTCTTCCTCTGGGTAAATGGGGGTCTGAGTGGAGGGGGAGTGTTTTTTTATGAAGGGCAAGGAGTTTTGGCGCTATGGAGTCTCACGAGCATTCTACATCTGATAAAAACAGCGAAAAGAATATTGTTGCTGGTCAATTTTCTGAGCAAAGCAATAATCTGCAATTTGGCGCTCCTTGGAAATCTTCTGTGCGCCCTTGGCGAATTCATCAAAAAATTGGCTATGGGTATTTTTTGGCGCTTGCTATTGGTTTTTTTGGCTCCATGACTGGGATGATTATTGCTGATTATTTTCAGGGGGAGGGGGTTGAGCAGTTGGCTGATGCTCATGTGCAAGCGCAACTTTTGGGAAATTATAAGGATGCGGTGATGGAGGCTCAATTGCATGGGTCTCAGATGGGGTCGGTGGTGGATGATGCCCAGTTGCTTTCGCTTGAAAAAATGCGTTTTTTTGCTAGTGTTGCTCGTAGTAAAAAGTTGCGCCAGGAAGTTGAGCGGTTTATTAATACTGATCCGGCTTGGTTGGCTGCGAAGCCGCCAATTATTTATAAGTTAATCGGAAATTGTCAGGGTCGTTTGGAGTTGTATGCGGAGCAAATAAGTTTGATTTTGCAAGGTGTGGAGCCGACGAAAGCAGGGGGTGAGGAGATTGAGGAGCTAAGAAATAAGTTGCTTGCTGCGGCAAAAAGTGAGGGGGCGAGGAGTTTGGAAGAGTTGACTTTTGAGTTGGGGAAGCTGTTGGAAACGGCGCAAGAGCAAGAGCGGCAAGGGGAAGTTTTGATGGAGGATGCTCAGGGAATTGAAAAGTTGATTATTGTGCTTAGTATGTTGGTTTCGTTGGCTATTGCTTCGTTTTTGGCTTTGCGAACGAGTCGGGCTATTGCTAGGCCGGTGGTGACGGTGACGAGGGTGGCGGAACGGGTGGCGCGGGAGTCGAATTTTGATTTACGGGCGCCGGTGGCGGCGGAGGATGAAATTGGGTCTTTGGCGGTTTCTTTGAATCATTTAATTGAGCGGGTTTCTCAACGCACAAAGGAGTTGGAGCAGGCGTATGAGGCGGCGGAGGCGGCGAATAAGGCGAAAAGTCAGTTTTTGGCGAATATGAGCCATGAGCTTCGGACTCCTTTAAATGCGATTATTGGTTATAGTGAGTTGTTGCAGGAGGATGCTATTGATTTGGAGTTGGAAAATACGGATTTTGTAAGTGATTTGCGTTCGATTAATTCGGCTGGTAAGCATTTGTTGAATTTGATTAGTGATATTTTGGATTTCTCGAAGATTGAAGCGGGAAAGATGGAGCTTTTTACGGAGAGGTTTGAGGTTAAGAATTTAATTGAGTCGGTGGTGGGAATGGTAAGGCCGGTGATGGATAAAAATAATAATTTTTTTGAGTTGGCTTGTGCTGATAATCTTGGCCAAATGTACACGGATCAAACAAAGTTGCGTCAGGTTCTTTTTAATTTGTTGAGTAATGCGGCGAAGTTTACGGCAAATGGTAAGGTAACTTTAACTATTTTTAAGGAAGATGATATTAATCCTGGGTCTTTTCTTGTTTTTAAGGTGACTGATACGGGAATTGGGATGTCTCAAGAACAGTTGGAAAGGTTGTTTGAAGCTTTTAGTCAGGGGGATGCTTCGACGACTAAAAAGTATGGGGGTACGGGTTTGGGTTTGGCGATTAGTCGCTTTTTTTGTCAGATGATGGGGGGGGAGATTTTTGTGGAAAGTAAGCTTGGTGAGGGGTCTGTTTTTACTGTGCGTTTGCCGGTTTGTGTTAAGGAGTGATTGGGGAAGAGGAGGAACGGGCTTCTATTCGGCTGCTAAGTCGGCTTGGGTTTGGGCGTAGTTTAGGTTTTTTTGATATTCTATTGCTTTTTGTTGGGCGGTTTGGTAGTTAGGATGGGTGGGGGGTATTTTTTGCATTAATTCGATGGCTTGTTGCCATTTTAAGGCTACTTTTTCCCAGTCTTGTTGTGTTTTTGCGGTTTGGGTGATTAGGCCGGCATTCATGGCGTTATTCACTGCGTTTTGAAAGGGTTCTGTGCTTGGTTTTGCTGTTTGTGGGGGTTGGCTGGTGGTTTTGATTATGAATTCTACTCGGCGGTTTTTTTCTCTTCCTTTTGGGTTGTCTGTGTTGTCGGGGTTGTTGTTGGGGGCGATGGGTTTTGTTTCTCCATAGCCTTTGGTAAATATTAGGGTGGGGGTGATTTTAAAGTTGTTGACGAAGTAGTATTTTACGGCGGCTGCTCTTTTTTGGGATAGTTCTAAGTTGTAGTCGTTTTCGCCTTTGTTGTCTGTATGTCCATAAATGAGTATTTGCGAGTTTTTGTAGTGGGTTAACAGTTGATTTATTTTGGTTAGGGTGGGTTTTGCATTTGCTCGAACGTTGTATTTATCAAATTCAAATAAAATGTTTTCTGGGATGTTAATTTTTATGCCTTCGGGGGTTTTTTGGGCTTTTAATTCTGTTAATATTGGTTCTATAGTTTTTAGGTTGGTTTCGGGTAAGGCTGAGATTTCTACTTCTGTCGTTGTTGTGGTTGCCGGTTGGTTTTCTGTGGTGGTTGGTTGGGGGTTTTCTATGGTTGTTGTTGTGGTTGCCGGTTGGGTTTCTGTGGTGGTTGTGGTTTGAGTTTCGGGGGTGGTTGTTGTGGAGGTGGTATTTTCTTGGCTAGTTGTTGTGGTTGTGGGTTGATTTGTGCTGAGGGTTGTTGTGGTTTGGGTGTTATTTTCTAGGCTGGTTGTTGCGGTTGTGGGTGGATTTGTGCTGAGGGTTGTTGTGGTTGTTGTTCCGTTTGCGCTGAGGCTTGATACGCTTTCTGTTGCGGGAAATACTTGGTAGGTTGTTACAGACACCGGCACGATTTTAACGGTGGTTTCTTTGGGGTATTTGGGTTTTAATATTTCATAGGCAATGGCGCTGAAAATAACCAATAAAGCAAAACCGCCGGTTGCTTTGAGTGCGGGAATTATAACCTTTTTTTTGAAGGTTAAGAATTGGGCTTTTAACGCGGATATTTTCATGGGTTTATTATCTTTTGATAGGAATATTTACAAATTTTATTTCGGGGTTGGGACTTTGAGAATAATAACTGGGGCGAGTCTCATTTGTTACTAAATTTAAAAACCTAGTTCTTGGTGCTAAACGACCAATAAAAACAAACTGTCCTTGTAATGTGGCGCGTGGATCTATAGAAATTTTTGGGTTATCGGGGGGTTCTACTAACCTGTAAGTATTTCCTAAATCATCGGAGACAAACATATCATCTTTTCGGTTAAGACTAATAACTTGTTTTGTGCCATTTGTAACAGCTAAATCAACAATTATGCTATCTTCGCTAAAGGTGATTTTAGACAAACGCATGACTACGCCTTCCTCTGTATTTTGTTGTAAATCATAGGTTTGCTGTGGGGGAAGGGGGCCGGTTGCTTGCTGCGTTGTTGCTTGTTTTTCGGTTGTGGTTGTCTTGTTTGAGTCTTGGGAGTCGTCTTGTTTGCCGGCGCCAAAAAATTGACAACCGGCTGTTAATAACGAGAGTGCGGTGAGTAGGGGGAGGAGACGCTTGAGCATGATGGATTTCTAACGTTTTTTGGATTTTATCATTTTAGGGCGATTAGGGAAATAGGTTTTAATGCTTTTTCATATCTCAAAAAAGTGCCGGTGGTTGCGGAAGGAAAAAGTTTCAGCCTGCTAGTCGGTTTTTCTTAGCAGGCTAAATTTTTTGATAAAATTAGGCCGGTTTAGCTGGGGTTGCTATCACCATTAGCGTCAGGATCTATGCCTAATGCTCGCAGTTTGGCTGCTAATTTTTCGGCGCGATTTTCGGCTTGTTCGGCGCGATTTTCGGCTTGTTCGGCACGATTTTCGGCGTGTTGGGCCCGTTCTTTGCCGGAGGGAATTAGATTACCGCTGCGATCACACCAACGTAACCAAACATCGGTTTTTTCTTCAAATTCTCCTTCCCAAAGTGTCAACCCTAAACCGGCTTGTTCTAGCCATGTATCAGAAGTTTCTTGATAGCGGTTTGCTTGCAATACAAAAATCCGCAAGGCTTCTTGGCTCAAAATTTTTAAGGGGTCATAAACAACGTAATACCCTACTCCCATTTTTGCATAATCTTGGAGTTTTGATGTTAACTCATTACCAACGCGGTTAGAAACAATTTCTATGACAATATCCGGGCTTTTTCCAAATTCCCAAGTTAGGTAAGTGCGATTTTTTTTCTCTCGCCAATCTTCCGGCATTGTCACATCTAAGCTAACAAAAACATCAGGCACTAGCGGCGGTTGTTTGACGGCATAAAAAACCCCGACATTGGCAGCGGCAATAAACCGGCCCGTATCATCTAGTCCCCGCCAAGAGTCATAGAGAATTGTCGTTAAAAACCGCTGTTGCTTTTCACTGTAAAAATTATCCACCGGAGTATCGTCCTCTATGACTAAATCGCTGATATCGGGAGGGATGGGAGTTTCGGTTATCAAAATTTCTGCGACCATTTTTTAACTCCTTTAAAACTGCTTTTATTTTAACGTTTCAAAAATAGCTTGTAAAGAATAATCTAGTAAGATAAAATAAGTTGGTAAGCGACGTAAAACCACCGGCACACCATGACACAAACTCTCGATTTCCTTAGCCATCTCAATTCCTCCCAACGGCAAGCAGTGGAACATTTTTGCGGCCCTTTATTGGTTGTGGCCGGTGCCGGTTCGGGAAAGACTCGCGCCTTAACTTATCGCGTTGCCAACCTGATCCGCAATCACCGCGTAGATCCTGATAATATTTTGGCGGTTACTTTCACGAACAAAGCGGCGCGGGAAATGAAAGAACGCATCGAAAAACTATTTGCTAGTCAGCTTGCTTTAGAAAAATATGGTAAATCTTTTGCAGCCTTAAACCCGGATGAACAAACGCGCTTAAGATCGCGGGTTTATAAAACTTATATCAAACCCTTGTGGGTGGGAACTTTTCACAGTTTGTGCAGTCGAATTTTGCGATTTGATATTGAAAAATACCAAGATGAACGCGGACGCACTTGGAAGAAAAATTTTTCGATTTTGGATGAGTCAGACGCGCAAAGTTTGGTGAAAGATATTGTCATACGTCAGATGAATTTGGATGATAAAAAATTTGAGCCTCGTGCTGTTCGCTATGCCATCAGTAATGCCAAAAATCAAGGCTTATCGCCGCAACAATTTGAATTTGAGCAAGCGAATTATCGGGGTAAAATTATTGCTCAGGTGTACAGTCTTTATCAGGATGCTTTGGCTGCTAATAATGCCCTCGATTTTGATGAGTTGATCCGAGTGCCGGTGGAGTTATTTAAACAGAATGAATCGGTGTTAGGTTATTGGCATCAAAAATTTGCTCATATCTTGGTGGATGAATATCAAGATACTAACCGTGTGCAATATGATTTCATTCGGTTGCTGGTTACAAATGGTGCTCATCCTAAAGAAACTGACTGGCGAAATCGTTCGGTTTTTGTGGTGGGAGATGTGGATCAATCGATTTACTCTTTCCGCATGGCAGATTTTACAATTTTGCTGGATTTTCAAAAGGACTTTGGCGATGGTTTGGCTGATGATGATACGCGGACAATGGTAAAATTAGAAGAAAATTATCGCTCCAGAGATAATATTCTCCACGTTGCTAACCGGCTCATTGAAAATAACACCGAACGCATTGATAAAATTTTACGTCCCACACGCGGCGAGGGTGAACCGATTTATGTACACCGTGCTGAGGATGAAATAGAAGAGGGGCAATTTGTAACTCATCAAATTTTAGGAATGGTGCGCCAAAATCCTGAATTAAAATGGGGAGATTTTGCGATTCTTTACCGCACAAATGCTCAATCACGGGTGTTTGAAGAGGCTCTAGTACGCTGGAATGTGCCTTATACTTTGGTGGGGGGTTTAAAGTTTTATGACCGGAAAGAAGTTAAGGATGTTTTAGCTTATTTGCGGTTAATTGTCAACTCTGTTGATACGGTAAGTTTGCTGCGAATTATTAACACTCCCACACGAGGAATTGGCAAAACAACAATTGACAGAATTGTGCAAATGGCACAACAATTAACGGTGCCGGTGTGGGAAATTTTGAGCGATGAAGATTCGGTGAAAACAATTGCTGGAAGGGCTGCAAATCCCATTATTAAATTTGTGGAGATGATTCAAAAATGGCAGGGAGAATTAGATAATTTACCGGCATCTGAAATTGTCCAAGGAATTCTCGATGAATCGGGTTATGTTGAGGATTTAAAAAGTAAGAAAACTGATGAAGCGGAGGATCGTTTAGAAAACGTTAAAGAACTGTTGAATGCAGTTTCACAATATGAGGAAGAAAACACAGAAGTCAAATTGCAGGATTTTCTTTCAAATGCTGCATTGAGTTCGGATCTTGATGATGTGAAAGAGGGAGATGAGCGTGTTGCTTTGATGACGCTTCATGCTGCGAAAGGTTTAGAGTTTCCGGTAGTATTTTTGGTGGGAATGGAACAGGGAATTTTACCGCATTTCCGCTGTTTAGATGATCCTGCTTCTTTGGAGGAGGAACGCCGGCTATGTTATGTTGGGATTACTCGCGCACAAGAAAGATTGATTCTCAGTCATGCAATTGAAAGACGGACTTGGGGAAACCGGCAAACTGCTATTCCTTCGCTATTTTTAGGCGAACTACCCCAAGAATATCTCACCGGAAGTCTGGCTAAAAAACGTGCCGGAAGTACCCCATCTTCTACGCAATCCCTTTCTGGTAAATCTCCAACAGGAAATCTAAAATCTGTCGATTGGAAGGTGGGAGATAAGGTAACTCATCAACATTTTGGTTTTGGACAAGTTTCGCTGGTTTCTGGAAGTGGGGAAAAGATGTTTATTGCGGTGAAGTTTGCCAAAGTTGGGCAAAAAATTCTTGACCCCAAAATAGCGCCGGTGCAAAAAGTGGAATAATTTTTAACCGCTTCGGTAAGGCAGGCAGGATGCCTGCCCCACTACAGATGGACGCGGATAGGTTATCTGTATTTATCTGTGGAGCAGGCATCTTGCCTGCTTGACATCTGCGGTTAATTTTTTACCCCTCGCATCGCTAGTAAAGCACTCCCATAAGCGGCTTCTACAGACACCGGCTTGCTCATTTCTACCCCCAAATAACGACTGCGTATTTTTTCCCAAACTGCATTTTTTGCCCCACCTCCCGCAGTATAAACTCGCCGCAAACTTGTTGCGCCCAATTCTTGCAATAACTCATATCCCCGTGCTTCAATTTTGGCCATACTTTCTAATAAACCATGCAAAAATTCAATTTTATTTTCTGGCTGGGGTGTTAGTCGTGGTTGTAAAGCTGCATCATTAATTGGAAACCTCTCCCCTGGCTTTATTAACGGATAATAATCCAAATTAATTGATTTTTTGGCAGCAATTTGTAAGCTTAAATTCGCCAAATCTTCATCTGTAAAAAACTCCCGCAACACCGCACCCCCCGTATTAGAAGCACCACCAACTAGCCAAAGATTCTCGTTAGAAAGGGAGGGGAAACGGTGACTATAAATCCCCAACCGGCTATCATCAATTCGAGTATTACTGAGCAGTTTTAAGACTAAAGTTGAACCTAAAGAAGTCACAGCATCACCGGCCAATTTTGCCCCACTTGCCAAAAACGCCGCAATACTATCTGTAGTGCCGGCACAAACCACACAACCCAGCGGTAACTGCAAACTTTCGCACATTTCCTCTCTCACTTCCCCCACCGGCATCCCCGGCACCAAAACTTGCGGCAAATTCGGTAAATTTTCGATATTTAATAGCCAGTTTGGATACGAACAATTTTCAGGATCAGCCCCAAGTTTTAAGGCATTATGATAATCACTGATACCGAGTTTTCCGTGTAATAAAAACCCTAACCAGTCAGCTTGATGCAGAAACCAAAATTTTGATAAATTACCGTGTTGAGTTTGCCACCAAAGCAATTTTGCTAAACTCGACGTCGCGCTGATAACGGTATGATTAGGAGGAGCAATTATCTCTAATTCTTGCAGTTCAGAAACACCCCTCCCATCATTATAAAGCAGCGGTTCAGAAATAGGGCTGCCGCTCTCATTACATAACAGCACTGTTGAAGAAGTGCCATCAATAGCAATCGCTTTTATATAGCGGCGAATTTCTAGGGGAATTTGCGAAATAAGACTAAATAAGCCGGTTTGCCAAAGTTCAGGTAAATTATTTTGTTGGCTGAAAGGAAATTGCTCTTCAAAATGAACAATGGCGGCAGCATCAATTACCATTGCACGAGCGCCAGAAGTACCGAAATCAAGACCTAGATAAAAATTCATTAAACTGTTGGGGGTGGTAGAATATTAACTTGAAACAATTTTATACAAATTTGAGTTTAAAACTAACAAAACATGGCTATACCAGCAGAAATTAAAGCCCTCATTAACCGGCTAAACCAAGAACTTGAGGAAACAGAACGAGAAGCAACAGAGGGAGTGAACGCATTAAGACCGACGCTGTGGCTTTTTCCAGAGAATGCTATACTAACTCAGTTATTTGCTAATCTCAATAATGTTTTATTTTTTGTAGAAACCTACAGAGGAAGAATTCAAAGGATAGAGAACATACTAACCCTAGCAGACGCGACACCGAGTGAAATTCAAGAAGCCGGCCTAGAATTAGCAACTATCCTTGGTCGCGTCCTAGAAGCTAAAATAATGGTAGAAAGAATTATTGCGAGGTTGCGAGATTTGCCATGAAACAGTTACCAGATGAGAAAACACTGCTAGAAATGCTAGAACTCTCCAAAGCTGCTGAACAAAAAACTAAAGAAGCAGGTGAGTTAATGGATGTCTTTATCATCAAATGGGAAACCAAACTCAAAGACTTTCAACGAACCCCAGAAACAACCGGTGGAGTGTAAAACATATCAAAGGGGTGTAATGTGATCAACCACACCCCGATATCATCAAAAAACCGGCCAGCATCTTTCCTAACTACTGTAAAATTTCCACCGATTTAGCAATCACTTTTTCTAGCTTTTCTGGGCTGAAACTGCTGCACCCTTTTCAGTTACAATAAAAACCACACAAAAAACCACTCACACTCCCCCATGACAATAGCAGTCAACCTAGAAAA
This sequence comes from Ancylothrix sp. D3o, assembly GCF_025370775.1. NCBI lineage: Bacteria > Bacillati > Cyanobacteriota > Cyanophyceae > Oscillatoriales > Microcoleaceae > Ancylothrix > Ancylothrix sp. D3o. Next base: position 256,202 of record NZ_JAMXEX010000005.1, read on the forward strand.
CGTCCAAAAAACCTACAACAACCGGCCCGTAGTAAACAACTTATCCTTTACCATCAAACAAGGTGAAATGTTTGGATTGTTGGGGCCGAATGGGGCCGGTAAATCCACCACAATACGCATGATCACCACCCTAACAAAGCCCACCGGCGGACGCATAGAAGTCATAGGTTACGACGTTACAAAACAACCTAATTTTGTCAAACAAACCATCGGAGTTGTCTTGCAACAAACCAGCGTAGACGGCGACCTCTCCGTATGGGAAAACATGGAATTGCATGGAAGATTACACCACATTCCTAACCCAAGTCGGCAACAATTAATCAACCAATGGTTAGAATACGTCGAACTAAAAGACCGGAGCAAAGATTTAGTCAAAACCCTCTCTGGAGGAATGAAAAGACGCTTACAAATCGCCAGAGCATTATTACACAAACCGCAAATATTGTTTCTCGATGAACCCACCGTTGGACTCGACCCCCAAACGCGACGCCGATTGTGGGAAATTATCAGAGAACTCAACAAACAAGGCATGACCATGTTATTAACCACTCACTACATGGATGAAGTAGAATATTTATGCGACCGCATCGGTATTATGGATAATGGAAAACTCATAGAACTGGGAACCTTAGAAGAACTGCGAGCCAAACACGGTGAAGGATTAGTAATGAAACAAATAGGAGATCGTTGGGAATATGTATTTTTCCCAAGCCTAGAAGAAGCTAACAGCTACCTCGACCAACAAACCGACAAAACCGGCATGATGGTAAGACCTTCCAACCTAGAAGATATTTTTGTAGAGCTCACCGGCCGGCAACTAGATTAAATTGTCATCATCTCATTTGTCAATGACCCATAACCATTGACAAATGACAAATGACCATTGACCATTGACAAATGACAAATATGTTTAGATTAGCAACACAAATAGAAGCCATTTTGTATCTCAAAGGCAAGCCCGTATCCTTGGCAGAACTCGCCGAGTATGCCAAAGTAGACCGCACAAATGTCGAAGAAGCCCTCATCGAACTGATCAACGACTACGCACACCGCGACAGCGCCTTAGAAGTCGTGGAAACAAAAGGCGGCTATTGTTTGCAACTGCGAGATAGCTATCAAGAATTAGTCCATACCCTTATTCCCGTTGACTTGGGACTCGGAGCCTTGCGTACCCTCGCAGCCATTGCCCTCAAAGCCCCACTTACACAAAGTGAGCTAGTAGAAGTGCGCGGCTCCGGCGCCTACCAGCACGTTCAAGAATTACTGGAACAAGGCTTTATTCGCCGGCGTCGTAAACCTGATGGACGCTCCTACTGGCTGCAAGTCACCGATAAATTTCACCAATATTTTCAAGTAGATCAACTACCCCAACAACTTAAACTACAATTTCCTGCCATCACCCAACCCCAAGAATCCGAACCAAACCCCGATGAAGAACTCTCCCAAAATCTCCCAGAAGAACTATAACCCAAAGCAGACACACTCGCCTAATTTCCACTCAAAAATCAACCCTTAACCGAGCCACGCAAAGACACATTTGATCACAATCGTTTAAACTAGAACATAACAAGGCAAACATTCAGAGGCCCGATGGTGTTTAACCCTAACTTTCACAGTTTTGAAACAGAACAAATCGCAACCAACCCCCTATTAAAATACTTGCAGCATCAACCGCCGGAAGTTTTAGCTCGTGTGGCTAAGTCTGCCAGTCCAGAAATCAAGCAAATTATCTCTCAAAATGTGCAAGGACTGGTGGGAATGCTGCCCTCAGAAAACTTTGATGTTCAAATTACCACGAATCGGGAAAATTTAGCCGGTTTACTAGCCAGTGCTATGATGACCGGCTATTTTCTCCATCAAATGGAACAGCGAATGAAACTCGAAGAAACCTTAGCTGATTGTGGATCGCTCAACAAAGATCCAGACAGCAAAAGTGAAAAGTGAAAAGCCCACATAAAACCGTGAAATTCAGCAAAAACCTTAACTTTTATCAGACGGTTTTAGTTTTTTCACTCTTCACCTTTCACTGCAATTAACGTAAAGAATTGAGCGGGAAAGCCCCCGGACGTACCTGCACTTGTTTCGTCGCTCCGTTGCGGTTAACTTGCATTTGCACTGCTCCCCCAACACCGGCCTCTTCCACCTGTTCTTGAACCTCCGAGGTTGTTTTCACCGGCACCCCATTCATTTTTAGAATAATATCCCCCTCCTCTAAACCCGCCTTTTGAGCCGGTGAATCCTCAACCACCCCCAAAATCAACACCCCCCGATCTTGGGTAATTTTAAAACCACCTTCAACTTTTGAGTTAATTTCTTGGCGTCTTTGGGGGGTTAATTCCAGCATTCTAATCCCCAAAAACGGATGATCAACCTGACCTTTTGTAGCCAATTCATCGGCAATACGCTTAGCAGTTTCAATGGGAATTGCAAAACCCAAACCCTGAGCATTAGCCCGAATTGCCGTATTAACCCCAATAACTTCCCCCCGTTCATTTAAGAGGGGCCCGCCAGAATTCCCCGGATTAATCGCCGCATCCGTTTGAATAAAACGCACTCGTTTATCAGGAATCCCCACCTCCTCACTCGACCGGCCCGTAGCACTAATAATCCCCACCGTCACCGTATTATCTAACCCCAAAGGATTGCCAATCGCAATCGCCCACTGTCCGGGCACCAAAGCTTGAGAATTACCAATTTTAACTGCCGGCAAATTAACAGCCTCAATTTTCACCACCGCCACATCCGTCAGCGGGTCAGATCCCAAAACCTTACCTTCAAATTGCCGGCCATCTTTGAGCGTAACTGTTACCTCATCCGCACCGGCCACCACATGAGCATTTGTCAATAACCTGCCATCCGAACTCAAAATAAACCCAGAGCCGGTACCGCGTTCCACCCGTTCCGAAGGAGCGGGCATATCTTCACCAAAAAACTGACGAAAAAACGGATTTTCCAACTGTGGTAACATCCCGTCAGAAACCTTGCGAGCCGAATCAATTCGCACTACCGCCGTACCCAAAAGATCCGAAACTTCCGAAATAAAATTTGGGTAAGCACGACTTTTAACGGACGGCCCCGGCATCGGCAACTGAGCCATTGTAGAATTTCGTAGCACCACCGGCACCGTTTTCGGCAGTTGGGGAACGCCCTTATCCAAAAACTCGCTACCCCAATACCCCCCTGCACCCCCAATCACAACTACACTGCCATAAACCGCCCATTGCCGCACTAAATACTTCATAAAATTTTCTCTATTTTAAATTACATTTTATCCCACCCATATACTTTAGCTTAAAAATTTTCCCTTCCCAGCCTCTCACTCAACCAATTAACAAAAATTTCCTGAGCGTCAGATTTTTTTAAGTTTTTATTAACGCATTTTTTGAAAAAATCTTTAAATTCGCCCACAATTAAACTTAAATATTGTGATATTTTCTCTTAGTGAATCCCCGGAACCGGCCCCATTAAATATAAAATTTCAACCAAAAAGGTTAGCAAAAAATATCCTGTGGCCGTCAGCCAAAAAATGTATTAAATTATATTTGGGTGCGAGTCTAATAACCGCATCTTGAAACCTATCGCTATTATTAACAATTTTTGTGTTAACCCACACCTACGATTTACACTTAGTAGCGCTTTCAATAATCATAGCCACCGTTGCCTCACATACAGCACTTGATCTCGCTGGCCTGGTGAGAACCGGCAAAAAAAAGAAAATCGGCTGGTTGATTGGCGGCGCCTTGGCAATGGGAACAGGCATTTGGTCGATGCACTTTGTGGGAATGCTGGCTTTTCACCTTAGTGTGCCCGTTCGCTACAATCTGCCATGCTTGCTGCTATCGCTGTTTGCGCCTGTCCTCGCCTCAGCAGGAGCACTGGAACTGCTAAGCCGGGAAAATTTGGGAAGGCGACAAATCGTAGCCGGTGGCACCCTCATGGGATTAGCCATAGCAACAATGCACTACACCGGTATGGCAGCAATGCGAATGCCGGCCCATACCCACTATAACAGCCTTCTGGTGGGGCTGTCCGTCGTCATTGCCTGTCTCGCCTCCTACACCGCCTTGTGGTTGGGCCTGCAACTACGCAACAAAACCGCTTGGAATTGGCAAAAATTAGCCAGCCCCCTCTTAATGGGCGGGGGGATCAGCGCCATGCACTACACCGGCATGGCAGCAGCACACTTCACACCCAACCACAATGCCCCTGTTGATCCCTTAGCTATCGATACATCGTCTTTACCAATAGCCATCACCTACAGCACCCTGATTATTCTAGGATTAACCCTCTTTAAAAGCCGAGTAGACCGGCGCTTAGGCAGCAGTCAAGAATCCCTTGAAATGCTCCAAAAATTCATCCGAAAAATGCAAGTAGGAGTAATTTTTTTAAACACAGATTTAAAAATAATTTTAAGCAATTCCCTGGCCGAAAACTTACTAAATTTAAGCCCGGAAGAACTGCATAACAAAAATGCTTTTGATCCAAGTTGGGGACTGATTAACGAAGACGGCAGCCCCATCCAAGCCCACAGCAACCCAGCCATCACCGCCCTCACCACAAGAGCCTCCGTCACTAACATAATTTATGGCATTGATAGCCAACCAAATCAAGAATATCTCGACAACATTAAATCAATTCGCTGGCTATTAATCAACGCCAACCCCATGCTGACAGAAGAAGGCGAAATAGACGGGATAATTTGCACCTTTACGGACATCACTCAGAGAAAAGAAACAGAAAACGCTTTGTCTGGCAGCGAGGCAAAGTTACAAAAATTATCCGCCAACATTCCGGGCATGATTTATCAATTTTGCCTGGGAACTGATGGGAGTTTTTCATTTCCATTTGTTAGTTCCGGTTGTTACGAATTATTTGAAATTACAGCAGAAAACATCCAAGAAAATGCCAATTTATTAATGTCAGGTATTCATCCCGAAGATGCCGTTTTTTTTGTGGAGTCGATCTCAGTTTCTGCCCAAACCCTGCAACCTTGGCGCTGGGAAGGCCGGTTTATAACCCGACGAGGCAAAATAAAGTGGTTTAAAGCAGCTTCTCGACCAGAAAAACAAGCCAATGGAGAGATTATTTGGGATGGTGTGATCATTGACATCACAGATCAAAAAGAAATTGAAGAAGAACTCCTTAAACAAAATCAACGTATCCAACTTCTGGCAGACACCAACCTTAAAATCCGTGAATCTTTGCAACTGGAAACCATCTTACAAACCACCGTTGATCAAGTCCTAAAAATTCTCCAAACAGACCGCGTAGTAATTTATCGTTTTTGGCCCGATGGCAGCGGTAAGGTTGTCACCGAAGCAGTGGTAGGGGATTATCCTGTTATTTTAGGCAAACAAATCATTGACACTTGCTTTAACGAAATATATATCGAACAATACCGACAGGGAAGAGTTCGCTCTATTGCTGATATAGAAAGCGGCGAAATTCATCAATGTCATGCAGAATCGTTGAAACAATTTGCAATTAAAGCTAACTTGGTTGTTCCCATTATTCAAAGCCCAGAAAAGATTAGCGGCTTTGATATGCAAACTTCTCAAAACGAATCTCAAAATCATTTATGGGGATTATTAATTGCTCACCAATGTGGAACAACTCGCCGCTGGACAAGTGTTGAAACTGAACTGATGCAACAGTTAGCTAACCAATTGAGCATTGCCCTTGCCAAAGCAGAATTAATCGACAAAGAAAGGAAGGTTTCCAAACAACTCGTCGAGCAAAATATAGCTTTAGAAAAAACCCTCAAAGAACTACAACAAACCCAAGCGCAACTGGTACAACAAGAAAAAATGGCATCTTTGGGACAACTGGTGGCGGGCGTTGCCCACGAAATTAATAACCCCGTGAGTTTTATTGCTGGTAATATCACCTATGCGCGAAACTATGTACAGAATTTACTGCATCTGTTGAAAGTTTACGAAAATAGTTATCCCCAACCTAGCCAAGACGTTCTCGAAGCTGCTGAAGAAATCGACATTGAATTTATAAAAGAAGATTTACCAAAAACTTTATCTTCTATGGAGGTTGGGGCTGATCGCATCCGCAAAATTGTTTTAAGTTTGCGGAATTTTTCACGGCTGGATCAAGCAGATAAAAAACGGGTCGATATTCACGAGGGTATCGACAGTACGTTATTGATTTTACAACACCGGCTCAAGGACTGTGGCCGCCAAGGGGGAATTGAAATTATTAAAAACTATGGTGTTTTGCCGCCGGTGGAGTGTTATCCAGGGCAACTCAATCAGGTGTTTATGAACATTTTAAGTAATGCCATTGATGCTTTAGAAGATCAGCCCTATCCTAAACAAATCACCATTAGCACAGAAATTAAAAATTCTCACCCTTCTAAACAAATTTGTCTGCCGTTTAACGACAGCAGAATCAAGGCTGATAGTGGCTTGCGTCTAAGTGGAGAAAATTCTTTAAAACCTCAGTTTTATAGCCAAAGTTCTTGGGTGCTTATTCGCATTTCTGATAACGGTGCCGGGATGCCAGAAGACACCCAAAAGCGGCTTTTTGACCCGTTTTTTACTACCAAACCCCCCGGCAAAGGTACGGGTTTAGGTTTATCTATTAGTTACCAAATTATTGTGGAAAGACACGGCGGCAAGTTGTTTTGTTATTCCACAGTTGGTGAAGGCACAGAATTTTTGATCGAAATTCCGATGCTTTTGCCTGGATTAAAGAAAATCTAAAAAACCCGGAATGTTAAAGAAACCGGGTTCTTGATTTCAATTTTTAATCTCTGGGCTATTTTTTGAGTTTTGAATAGGTAGGGATACAGCAGTAGCGGTTCGTGACTCCGGGTTCTTGATTTTGTAACAATAACCCATATTCCAATCCTTCCACTACTGCTTGATAAGAAGCATCTAAAATATTCCCAGAAACCCCTACAGTCATCCAACGTTGTTTACCATTGCTTGACTCTATTAACACACGGGTTTTTGCAGAAGTGCCGCAGCCTCCATCCAAAATCCGCACTTTATAATCTGTTAACTGAAACTCGGCAATTTCTGGGTAAAAATTCACCAGTGCTTTTCTTAATGCCGCATCCAAAGCAGAAACCGGCCCGTTTCCTTCGGCTGCTTCCAATAAATTTTTCCCATTAACTGCCACTTTAATTGTTGCTAAAGCATTCTCTGTTCCTTGAGCAATATCGCAATGCACTTGAAAGCCTTTTAATTCAAAAAACTGCCGGCGTTGCCCCAAAGCTTCCCGCATTAATAACTCAAAAGATGCTTCGGCTGCTTCAAATTGATAACCTTGATTCTCTAATTCTTTTAAGCGTTCCAAAATTGACCGGCAAGCAGGATCTTGTTTATCCATTTCAATGCCAAAACTGCGGGCTTTTGCCAAAACATTACTCAATCCCGACTGGTCAGAAATCACAATTCGCCGCTGATTTCCTACTTGTTCTGGTTGAATATGCTCGTAAGTTTGGGGGTTACGTTCCACCGCTGAGACATGAATTCCGCCTTTGTGGGCAAAGGCTGACCGGCCTACATAAGCGGCAAATTCATCGGGTGCTAAATTCACAACTTCACTGACAAACCGGCTGGTTTCTGCTAACCTGCCTAACTGGGTTTCTTCAATGCACTTGTAACCGAGTTTTAACTGCAAATTTGGAATTATTGAACACAAATTCGCATTGCCACAACGTTCGCCATAACCGTTAATTGTTCCCTGTACCATTCTCACACCTTCCATCACCCCAGATAAAGCATTGGCAACGGCAGTATCAGCATCATTGTGGGTGTGAATTCCAAATTGAGGTGATGGGGAATTAAAACTTGAAAATTCGGCAACTACTTCGCGGGTAATTTTGGCAATTTCGTGAGGAAGTGTCCCCCCATTAGTATCACAAAAAACTAACCATTCTGCGCCGGCCTGCCATGCGGTTTTTAAGGTTAAAAGCGCATATTCACGGTTATTTTTATACCCATCAAACCAATGCTCGGCATCATAAATTACCCGGCGACCTTGGGAGATAAAATACTTGATCGTGTCTTCGATCATGGCTAAATTTTCTTCGAGGGTTGTTTTCAAACCTTCGGTAACATGAAGATCCCAAGACTTGCCAAACAGTGTTACCCAACGAGTGCCGGCGGCTAAAATTGGTTGTAACATGGCATCTTCGGCGGCGGTAGTTCCGGGCCGGCGTGTTGAACAAAAGGCAACTATTTCTGCTTGTTTGAGGGGTTGTTCTTTCAACTGCCAAAAAAACTGTACATCCTTGGGATTAGCGCCCGGCCAACCGCCCTCAATAAACGGAATCCCCATTTCATCGAGTTTATAGGCAATTCTTAATTTATCTTCAATGGAAAGGGCAAGTCCTTCGCGCTGGGCGCCATCGCGGAGGGTGGTATCGTAAAGCCAAATTTGATTAGAAGTTTGAGAATTCATGTTATGAATGTGTATGCACAATAATGTACTTTTGTCAATAGAATATGCTGGGAAAATTTATCTGAAACTGCATCCCCAAGCAGAGCTACAAAACTATTTTATAAAATGATGCGAATCAAGTTATAAAAATTAATATAAACTTTGTTTGAGAGAGGTAACAATGCCAAAAATTACAGCCCAGGGTAAAACGTTTGAGTGTGCTGAGGGTGCAAATTTACGTCAAGTTTTGCTGAAAAATGGCATTGACTTGTACAACGGGGGAGCAAAGGTCATCAATTGTCAGGGAATAGGAACTTGTGGGACTTGTGCGGTAGAAATTTCTGGGCCGGTGTCTGAGATCGGATGGCGAGAAAAAGCGCGGTTGTCTGTGCCTCCTCATTCGGGGCGGACAATCGCATCTGGGACAGATGCGCCACTGCGGTTAGCTTGCCAGACAAAAGTTTTAGGGGATATTAAAGTAACAAAATTTGAGGGTTTTTGGGGTCAAGGTACTCTGACGCGCTGGACACCGGAAGGTTAAATTTTTGTAAATGGCTGGGGGCCGGCGTAAATGTCTAGCTTTGTGTGCCTAATTTTGCAACAATTAGTAATAGCCAAAAAATTTGTATCCTGCCCGCCGGCCCCTGTAAAAATTCCTGATAAAGATTGTAATGAACTCAAAGCGTGACATTTTAATTATTGGTGGTGGCATTATTGGTTTATCAATTGCCATCGAACTCAAGTTAAGAGGTGCGAACGTCACCTTACTTTGCCGTGATTTTAAAGAAGCAGCCAGTCATGCTGCCGCCGGCATGATTGCCCCTCAAGCTGAGCAAATTAAAACCGGCCCGATGTTGGATTTATGTTTGCTTTCTCGGCAACTTTATCCAGACTGGACAAGCAAAATTGAAGAAATTTCTGGCTTAAGCACCGGCTATTGGCCTTGTGGAATTTTGGCGCCGGTTTATGAAGCTAATTCCCTAGAAAATTATACCCAATCTCCTGCTTTTTGGCTTGACAAAACGGCTGTTTCTCTGCATCAACCGGGTTTAGGAAAAGATGTGGCCGGTGCTTGGTGGTATCCCGAAGATGGGGAAGTGGATAATCAAGCGTTAACGCGGGCTTTGTGGGCGGCGGCGCGTGAGGTGGGGGTGGATGTGCGCGATGGCGTGACGGTGGAGGCTATTGGACAGCGCAACGGGCAAGTTTATGGTGTAAGAACCAATAGCGGTAATTTTTCAGCGTCCCATTATGTGTTGGCAACCGGCGCTTGGGCTTCGGAATTATTGCCGGTGCCGGTTTATCCAAAAAAAGGACAAATGTTTTCTCTACGAATGCCGGCTTTAATGACAGGAGAAAAGCCTGTTTTGCAGCGGGTTTTGTTTGGCCCAGATACCTATATTGTGCCGCGTCGGGATGGTCGAATTGTTGTGGGGGCGACAACTGAAGATGTGGGATTTACGCCCGGAAATACGCCCGCAGGAATGTCTAGTTTGTTGCAAAGGGCGTGCCGGTTATATCCAATTTTAAAAGATTTTCCGATTGAGGATTTTTGGTGGGGTTTTAGACCGGCTACCCCGGATGAAATGCCAATTTTAGGACGCAGTTTTTGCGAAAATTTAAGTTGGGCAACCGGCCATTATCGGAATGGGATTTTACTCGCACCGGCAACGGCAAAGTTAATGGCTGATTTGATTGTTGATGGCAAGTCAGACTTGCTATTAGAACATTTCAGCCCTAACCGATTTTTAAAGGCTTCCAGTTCGCTAAATTCTGAAAAAACCAATTCTGAAAAACCCATGCTTACCTACTCAACCCCCATAGAAAAACCAATTTTGTCTACAATGGGAGACAAATCTTTAGTGATTGCCGGTCGGCAGTTTAAATCACGGTTAATGACCGGCACCGGCAAGTATCGCAGCATAGAAGAAATGCAGCAAAGTGTAATAGAAAGCGGCTGTGAAATTGTGACGGTGGCGGTGAGACGGGTACAAACAAAAGCCGCCGGCCATGAAGGTTTAGCGGAGGCATTAGATTGGACAAAAATTTGGATGTTGCCGAATACTGCCGGTTGTCAAACCGCAGACGAAGCCATTCGCGTAGCAAGATTGGGGCGAGAAATGGCGAAGTTATTAGGGCAAGAAGACAATAATTTTATCAAGTTAGAAGTTATACCTGATTCTAAATATTTGCTACCAGATCCGATTGGAACTTTGCAAGCAGCGGAGCAATTAGTTAAGGAAGGTTTTGCAGTTTTGCCCTATATAAATGCTGACCCAATGTTAGCGAAACGCTTAGAAGAAATTGGCTGTGCAACGGTGATGCCTTTGGGTTCGCCGATAGGTTCAGGACGGGGAATTACGACGGCGGAAAATATTAGGATTATTATTGAGAGTACGAAAGTGCCGGTGGTGGTTGATGCCGGTATTGGAACGCCTTCGGAAGCGGCGCAGGCGATGGAAATGGGGGCTGATGCAGTGTTAATTAATAGTGCGATTGCCCTGGCAGAAAATGCCCCAGCGATGGCGAAGGCGATGGGGATGGCGGTTGAGGCGGGCCGGCTGGGTTATTTGGCTGGAAGGATGCCGGTGAAAACTGTCGCAAGTGCTAGTTCTCCCCTCACCGGCACGATTACAAGTTAGTCAATACTCAATGGTCATTTGTTAATTGTGATTTGACAAATGACCAATTCTGATAAAGTGGAGTAAGTAAAAAGACTGAGGTTAATATTCATGCCATATACCGAGGAAGAAGGCGGACGCCTGAACAACTTTGCAGTTGAGCCAAAAATCTATGAGGCTCAGCCTCCCAGCCAAACTCAACAAAAAAATTATCTGATTTTGGGAATTTTGGGGGCTGTGCTGGTGGCTGGTTTGATTTTTGTTGCTTTTTCTGTGTCAAAAATCGGCTGATAATAAACAATTTTCTTGAGTTTTTAATTTGTTGCTTTTTTTGCTTTGCCGGATGCCTAAAAATTAGGGATTCGGTTTTTTTAGTCTTTTATTTATGAGAAATTTTTTAAGGAAATCCCCGAATCCTGATTTTTAAATCAAAAGAGAAAATCCCGCTCTTATTGTTACGGATAACCGACTAAGCCGAAAATGAGAAAAGGTTTTTGTTAGTGGCGAGATACTTTTCTAGGAATTTGTCGAAGAAATTATGATTATCCTGATTCCCACAAAGACTTCCGTAGAAAGAATTGGAAGCTCTGATACGGACATCTTTTATGCGGATCTACACCGGTCTTTTTTTATTTAGCCTGCTGTTTGTCGGGTTAGCAGGACAGTTTCAAGGGGGTGCAAAAGTTGATGCAAGTTTGTCAGACGTTAATGTAAGCCAAACCGTTCAGGTGGAAACCGTACCGGATGATGATCATCGTGGTAGCGGAAGATTGGCTTAATTTTGATCGTGCCTTCTTTAATGATTAGCGACCTTTTTGAGGTTTCTTAAAACAATCTCTGAATATCTTTTTTTCCTTGCCCTATGCGGCTTTCTTCTTTGATAGGAAAGCGGCGTGGGGCAAAGGATTTTAAATTGATATTTTTTAATTAAAAATTTAAGATTTGAGCAGAAAGCCCTCTTTTTAAACACGCTTGGAGAGTGGGTTAAGTAGAAGCACTTAATTATTTGTAGGATGATTTTAGCGTAAGCCTTACCCATCAAAGCCTCTGTTGGGTTTCGTTCCTCTACCCACCCTACATTACACTCTTAGTTTAATTAAGTTGACTGACTTAATATTAAAGAAGCTGATAAAAAAAACAGGGAATATATGAGATTGTCAGAGAAATTTAATGAAGCGTTGATTTTTGCTGGAAAATTACACGCCACCCAAACTCGCAAAGCTAGTGAGATTCCTTACCTGGCGCATTTGTTGGGGGTGACGAGTATTGTTTTGGAATATGGGGGGGATGAGGAAGAAGCTATGGCGGCGCTTTTGCATGATGCTGTCGAAGATCAAGGCGGGGTGGCGACGCTGGAGGAAATACGCCGCTGCTTTGGGGAAAGGGTGGCGGAAATAGTGGCCGGTTGCACTGATACTACTACAACGCCTAAACCTCCTTGGCGAGAACGTAAAGAGGCTTATATTGCCCATATTCCAACGGCTTCAGCCTCGATTAGGTTGGTTTCTTGTGCAGATAAGTTGTATAATAGCCTGTCAATTGTCAAGGATTACCGGCTGGTGGGGGAGGAGGTTTGGAAGCGGTTTAAAGGGGGAAAAGAGGGCACGCTTTGGTATTATCGGGCGTTGGTGGAGGCGTTTTACAAAGCAGAGACGACTGCTCTTGTACAAGAATTAGATCGTGTTGTTTGCGAATTGGAACGTCTTGTTAGTTAATAATAAGGAATGGAGATAAGCAAATTTTTTCTCCATTCCCCAAACACTAATCACTAATTACTAATTACAAAATGTCTAATGTTCGTTTAGAAAATATTACGCGCCGGTTTGGCAATGTGACGGCAATTGAAGATATTAATTTAGCAATTCCCGATGGGGAGTTTTGCGTTTTGGTTGGGCCCTCTGGTTGTGGAAAGTCTACAATTATGCGGATGATTGCCGGTTTAGAAACTGCTACCTCTGGCAATATTTATATTGATGATAGTTTGGTAAATTCGGTGCCGGCAAGGGCGAGGGATGTGGCAATGGTGTTTCAAAATTATGCTCTTTATCCCCATAAAACTGTTGCGGAAAATTTGGCGTTTGGCTTACAAATGCGAAAGGTAGATCCGGGGATAATTAAAGAACAAGTTGAGACGGTGGCAAAGTCTTTGAATATTGCTCATTTATTAAATCGTAAACCAAAAGAATTATCAGGAGGACAACAGCAAAGGGTGGCGTTAGGACGGGCAATTGTGCGGAAACCGAAGGTTTTTTTGCTAGATGAACCTCTGTCAAATTTAGATGCACAATTACGGGATGATACGCGAGCAGAGTTAAAAGAATTGCATCAAAAAGTGGGGATTACGACTATTTATGTCACGCATGATCAGGTTGAGGCGATGACTTTGGCTGATAAAATTGTGGTGTTGAATGGGGGAAGAATTCAGCAAGTTGGAGAACCCCAAATGATTTATAACCGGCCTGCTAATCGGATGGTGGCTGAGTTTATTGGTAATCCACCAATGAATGTTTTTGCAGGGGTTTTTAATGGGATTGAATTTGAGGTTGGTGACCAGGTAATTAAGTGTTTACCGGCTGTTTTGGAGCAGGTGAGTGCGGTGGCTGGTCAAGGTTTTGATTTGGGAATTCGCCCGGAATTTATTAACATTTTTGCTTCAGAAAATCACTCGAATTCGGCTGAGTTAAAGGTTTTGGTTAAGGTGGTGGAACCTTTGGGGCGGGAGACTTTAATTCGGGTGAGTTTGGCTGGGGTTGATGGTTTTTTGAATTTGCTTTTACCGGCCTCTTTTCGTCCGGGGGTTGGGGAATGGATTTCGGTGTTTTTGGATTTGGATAATTTGTTTATTTTTGATGCTTCTACTGGGGAAAGGTTATTGCCGTTTTAGGCTTTTTTGGGTGCTGAGAATGGGGTTTAAAATGCTGTTGTCTTGGGATGGCTGAATGGTTTTTCGCCATTCCGTGATGCCGCCTTTTAAAACTACCATTTTCAGGCCGGTTTCTTGCAGAAGTTGATAGGCTTTATTGGAGCGCGGGCCTTTGGCACAATATAATACTAGGGTAGGTTTGGGTTCGGTGTTTGGAATGAGGTTAATTACTTGTTTAATTCCAAAACCGGCTTCGATATCTGTGATGGGAATAAGGGGGCTATTTCCGATGTGATCTTCTTGGTATTCTTCGGGGGTTCTGACGTCAATAAATATGACGCGATTGAGTTTGCCTTGTTGAATGTCGGCGGCGGTTATTTCTTCAACTTGCGTACCGGCAATTATGGCGGGGATATTAAAGACGTTGATGGCGATGGCGGTGGTAATTCCTAAAGCAAAAGCCGTTAAACACAAAATTAGAGGAAGTGTGCGAACACGCTGGGTGATTTTACTTAGCATTTTGGCGACTCCTATTATTATTGATGGGTCTAAGATAACACAAGGCCAGTTAAATTAATCAGGGTATTTTTGTTTCTGGAAAGGATAAAGAAGCTGTCCGAAATAGGTGGAAGGTACCGGCTGGGAAATGCCGTAGTTTTGGGGTTTTTTGTTGGGGGGTAGGTAAAATGTTCCAAAAATAATATCGATGATGGGGAGTTGGGCGGCAAAGTTTTTATGATGCGTTTCTGGGTAAAGGTTGTGGTGCCAGCGATGCAGTTGAGGGGTGACAAGAATGTAGTTGAGAAAGCCTAATTTTAAGTTCAGGTTTGCATGAATAAAAAATGCTTCAAAGGCGGAAAATAAGGCAAATAAGGTGAGTGTTTGTTGGTTGTATCCGAGCAGATAGATGGGGAAAATTTGGCAGATTTTGACAAAGATTTGATCGAGGGGATGGGCGCGTACTGCTGCTAACCAGTCGATGTGTTTTCCGCTGTGGTGGATGCTGTGAAATTTCCATAACCAGGGGATACTGTGGGTGAGCCGGTGGGCTGTATAATAACCAAGTTCCCCGATAATAATTGTTTGGATAAGTTGCAGCCACACCGGCTGATTAGCAATGAAGTTTTGCAGGTTTGGGTTAATTAAGTTTTTGAGAAAATAGGCGAGGAAAATGCTACTGATTAGCCAAAGTGTGCTGCGTCCAATAAAGTAGCCGGTGAGGTAATAAACTCCATCGGTTATCCACCCCGGACGAAAGATTTTTTGGGGGTGTAATGCAAAAAATCTCTCTAGGGGAACTAAGATTAAAAACAGCAGAAAAAAGCCTTTGAATGCCTCAACAATCATATTATCTTTCTGGGTAAGGATAAATTTGTTGGGTGTTGGGGTCGCAGGTTGGTTTATTATTTATAAAGGTGGGATTTGCCGGTTGAATTTTGCCGGCTTTTTCGGCTTCGCAAACAATTTCTTTAAAAAGAATTTCGTCTTTTGCTGTCGGAGATTTTGAGGGTACTAAGAAAACAGCACTGACATAACTTTTTGTAGTGTTTAAGCCTTGTTTTGAGATGGCGTAGTGATAGCTGGCGTTGCCGGTGCTGCGGAGAGAATAGGAGTAATTATTTGTTTCAGTTTTAATGCCAATTTCTAATGCTTGGATATCTTTTGCGAAAGATTTGTTCTCTAAATAATAGGCTTGTTGGGCGCGGTTCATTACGCCTACATTTTGTCGCGCTTCTACTTGTCTGGCTTTGTTTCCGCATCCAGCCAGTTCAGTAAAGAAACTAGGGACGAAAATTAAAAAACCCATACTTCCAAAAAATACCAGGCTGCGTATTAATAACCCCGGAAATTTTTTAGGGCGTTGGTAGGGTGTGGGGGTTTCTGGGGGGTTGGTTTCGGGTTTGAGAGAATCCTTTTTTTGCTTGAGTTGCATAATTTTCTCCTCGGCGCGGGTAGATGTTGTTTTTTTACTACCCGTTGGGGTTAGCATTTTTCGGAGACACCGGCCTTTTTTTTCCCAGGGGTAGTTAAAGCTTTCTGGTGTTTGCACCACAGATAAGTTTTCCGTTTTGCTCAACCGGCTCGGCTGGCTTTTTTGGCCCCGGAGAATTTGCTTCGCAAACAATGGCTTCAGTTATTCCTCCCTGGGAATTTTTGACGTTAAAAACACCACCCACATAGCTTTTTAAACGAGGATCACGGGGGATGGCGTAGTGAAATGCAGCTTTGCCAACAACTCGCATTACATAGCTGTAATTTTCGGTTGTATTTTTGATGCCAATGCCTAATTTTTCCAGGGAGTTAGTAAATTTCTCATATTCAATAAAATAGGCTTGTTGAGCGCGATTCATTGCCCCAACGTAATTTTTTCCTTCTGATTGTTTGGCGCGAATTGTTTGCTGTTGTAATATTTCAATTAAAGATGGTTCTTGCAAAGCCAAAGCGGGTAAAACTTGAGGCAAGAAAATTAATGTGCCCCAAGTTCCCACAGTTCCTAGCACTCCGGCACAAATTAACCGGCCAAATTGTTTTTTTAGCAAAAAAGCAGATTTTGAGGTTTTTTGTGATGGTAGGTGCATAGGTTTAATTTACACGGCTTGTTTTTGCTGATACTGTTTTATCTCACCAGGGGCAACGGTGCCAAATTCGGTGATAATGCCGGTGATTAATTCGGCAGGGGTGACGTCAAAGGCAGGGTTATAAAACTCTACACCAACCGGCGTAATTCTTGTATCTCCAACTTGATACACTTCCACTGGATCGCGTTCTTCAATGGGAATTTGCGAACCATCAGAAAGGGAAAAATCAATGGTGGAAAGCGGCGCCGCTACAAAGAAAGGAATTTTGTGCGCTTTGGCAACAATTGCTAAACTGTAAGTGCCAATTTTATTAGCTGCATCGCCATTTGCTGTAATGCGATCTGCGCCAACAACAACGGCATCAATTAAGCCTTGTTTCATGCAATGAGCAGCCATATTATCGCTGATTAATGTGACAGGAATTCCCTCTTGTACACACTCCCAAGCTGTTAGTTTTGCGCCTTGTAAACGGGGGCGAGTTTCGTCTGCATAAACTCGCGCAAGCCGGCCGGCACTCCAAGCCGAACGAATCACACCAACAGCAGTACCATAACCGGCAGTTGCTAAAGCACCGGCATTACAATGAGTTAAAATCCGCAATTTATCAGGAATTTGTGGCAAAGCTTTTAAGCCATGTTCTCCGATATCTTTGCAGGTTTGTAAGTCTTCGGCGTGAATAATTTTTGCCGTTTCTAGTAAGACATTTTTGAGGTGTTCCACCGGCCCAATTGTTGACCTTGCCGTGTTCATCATTCGGGTGATTGCCCAAAATAAATTTACGGCAGTTGGACGAGTTGATCGCAAGATTTCCGCAATGTTTTCTAGCTGATTTAAAAACTCTGTGCGGTCGTTTGTTTGCAGTTCTCTCGCACCCAAATATAACCCGTAGGCAGCAGAAACTCCGATAGCCGGTGCGCCTCGCACTATCATGGTTTTAATGGCATTTGCCATGCTTTGATAGTCGCAAATTTCCACAACAGTATATTCTGCCGGCAGTCGCGTTTGGTCGATGAGTAAAACGCGGTCTTCTTTCCAAATGATGGGGTTAACTTCCGTGATCGAGGCAGTCATAGAGGTTTTTGAGATGACATCTTATTTTACAACATCGTGTTTTGTTTCCAACCGGCTACGCGTTATTTTTCGGCATAAAATAAACCGTAGCCGGCAATCCCAACTTTTAGTAATTTATATTGAGCAACTCCAGCGCCAGCATTTTTGTCTAAAACTTGCAGAGTTTTGGAATTTTTCTTTAAAAGTTTCACCAGCTTTAAAAGCGGATAAGTAAACCGGCACATATTGTAAAGTTTTTGGGAAGAGGGAGTTACTTGTTCGGTTTTATCCCAAAAGTTGATATTTTGAAAGCCGGCAATTTCTAAATCTTTGTGGAATTCTGGGATTAAACTTGTGGCCGGTAATGCCAGTCCTTCTTCAAATTTATGGAGGTTGATTTCTTCTTCTGGCGTTTGGGGTTGCCGTTTTCTAAAGCCATCACATACCAAAACTCGCCCGTCGTTTTTTAGCAGCCTATAGGCTTCTTTTAAAAATTCCAGTTTAACATTGGCATGACAGACACTTTCTAAACCCCACACCACATCAAAAGAACTATCAGCAAAGCCGGTGTTTGTAAAATCTTTTCTATAAAATTCTGTCAATTTTTCGACACCATTTTCTTTAGCAAGTTTGGTGGCTTCTTGCTGTTGCTTTTGGCTGAGGGTAATGCCAATGACTTTACAGCCGATATTTTTTGCTAACCAAATTGAACTGCCACCAACACCACAACCGGCATCTAAAACAACATCATAAGCTTTAATATTGCCGGTTTCTGCCATAAATTTGTTTGTATTGATAAATGCTTCATGTAACGTTTTTGTGTCTTGTTCCCACAAACCATAATGCAGAGAATAACTATTTGAGCTTTTATACCAGTGTTTTTGATAAGACCCCAAGGTAACATCGTAATATTCAGCAATTTTTGCAGTTTCCATTTTTGTTGTGATGGTTTTTGTTGTTAATTTTACGTTTTTCTCAAAACCTTGTCAAGTTTTAGGGTGGGCAGAGCCCACCTTTATTTCAACTATTTAACAGGGGATAATTGCGGACTAAAGGTTTTAAGAATGCGGTCAGCAATTTGGGCGGGAGTTAAGCCTAAATCAACTTTTGATTCGTTGGGTTCGGCATGATCAACGAGGATGTCAGGAACACCAATTCGCATAACTGGCACCAAGACATTATTATCCTGTAAAGCTTCCGTAACGGCGGAACCAAAACCACCCATCGTGCAGCCTTCTTCGAGGGTAACAACGCGACCAATTTGTTTAGCCAGAGGTGCAATTAATTCGGTATCTAAAGGCTTGACAAAACGGGCGTTTACGACAGTAGCTTTTATGCCATGTTCGCTGAGAAGTTCTGCTACTTGAAGAGCAGGATTTACCATTGAACCATAACCCAATAAAAGCACATCATCGCCGTGTCGTAAAATTTCGGCTTTTCCGATGGGCAATTCTTCCCAGCCTTCATCCATTAAGGGTACGCCATAACCGTTGCCACGCGGGTAACGCATGGCGATGGGGCCGGCAGTATAGTTGATGCCGGTGAGGAGCATTCTTTGTAATTCGCCTTCATCTTTTGGTGCCATTATTACCATATTGGGAATGCAACGGAGGAAGGAAATGTCATACATTCCTTGGTGTGTGGGGCCGTCTGCGCCAACAATTCCAGCCCGATCTAGGCAGAAAAAGACTGGTAAATTTTGGATGCAAACGTCGTGGATAATTTGGTCGTAGGCGCGTTGTAAAAATGTGGAATAAATTGCTACAACGGGGCGTATTCCTTCGCAGGCTAAACCGGCTGCTAGGGTGACGGCGTGTTGTTCGGCAATACCCACATCGATGTATTGTTTTGGTAATTTTGCTTGCAATTTATCGAGGCCGGTGCCGGTTGCCATTGCGGCAGTTATTCCGACTACTTTGGGGTTTTCTTCGGCAATTTTGATGAGGGTTTCTGCAAAGACTTTTGAATAGGCGGGGGGTTTGGGTTTGTTGGAGGGAATGGCTTTGCCGGTGGCTAAGTTAAAGGGGTTTTGGGCATGATAACCGACTTGATCTTTTTCGGCGATTGCGTAACCTTTTCCTTTGACGGTGGCGACGTGAACTAAGACGGGGCCGGTCATTTTATGGGCTTGTTTGAAGGTAGTGATTAATTCTTCTAAATTGTGTCCGTCCACCGGCCCAATATAGGTAAAACCAAGTTCTTCAAAAACAGCGCCAACTTTGGGAACTGCAAGGCGTTTCATGCCTTCTTTGAGGCGTTGCATTTCGGGGGTGAATGTTTCGCCAACAAAGGGGATGTGTTTAAATTGTTCCTCTAAATTATCGGTGAGGAATTGCATGGGAGGAGAGAGGCGCATTTTGTTAAGATAACGAGGAATTGCGCCGACGTTTGGTGAGATTGACATTTCGTTGTCGTTGAGGACAACTAAAAGGTTTGTTTTGGGTAAATGACCGGCATGATTAATTGCTTCTAATGCCATGCCGCCGGTGAGTGCTCCGTCGCCAATAATGGCAGCAACTTTGTAATTTTCGCCTTGTAAATCTCGCGCTAATGCCATTCCTAATCCGGCGGAAATACTGGTGGAGGCGTGACCGGCACCGAAGTGATCAAATTGATTTTCGCAGCGTTTTAAATAGCCGGCAATTCCATCTTTTTGTCGCAGGGTGTGGAAGTCGTTGTAACGTCCGGTGAGCAGTTTGTGGGGATAGGCTTGATGGCCCACATCCCAGATTACTTTGTCGTGGTCGAGGTCGAGGGTTTGGTAGAGGGCGATGGTGAGTTCAACGACTCCTAAACCAGGGCCAAGATGTCCGCCGCTAGCGGCGACGGTTTCGAGGTGTTTTTCCCGAATTTGACGAGCGATTTGTTCAAGTTGGTGGATTGACAAACCGTGTAATTCGTTGGGATGTGTGAGTTCACTTAGGTGCATATTGATTCCCTGTTTAAGTGATGGTTTTTTCTGCCTGGTAATTAAATAAACAAAAACCTTCAATTGTCCCTGGCTGATGGCTGGGGCCGGTTTGATGGCTCTGTTTTCTAGGTTAATTCAATCTCACTGCTTTTATTCGCCTAATGTGAAATTTTTTAGCTGCTGTTGTGCTTCTGAGGGAAAAAACTTGATTGGTGAGGGAAACTATAAATGATAAAAATTGATTTTGATGTGTGTGATACTTCTTTGTTTTGGGCCGGTTGGTACAATTGTCCTTTATTTCAATTTCACAAGGCAACGATTGCTTAAAATTGGCAATACCATTGATAATTTTTGGGGGTTACTATGCAAAATCTAAATAAAAATTCCAAACCGAAGCATATTGTTTTAACTTCTCATCCTTCGCGTTTTGGCCCGAAACCGATTGCGATTCATTGGGGTGAAAATGAGCCGAGCAAACGGGGGCCGGTAATTGCAACTTGTACAAATCCTGCTCATCGTAATGTTATTGGTACTCATGCGGGTTCTTATGCTGTTTATCGTGCGTTGGCGGTGGCGGGAGGTAAGTTACAATCAAGTCATCGTGCAGATTTGACGAATACTTCGCCGACGGAAAAAATTGGGCCTCATCCAAGTTGGGGAGATGGAGAAAAAATTGTTTCTCTCGATCCTTTTGGGGCAATTGTTGGTGATGTTTTTGCTGATTTCTATGAGCGGGGTTATGATATTCGTCCGACAATTGCTATCACAAAGGCTCATATTAATATGCCAGAATTACAAGCAGCAATTGCGGCGGGCCGGTTGCCGGTTGATGGTAAAATTGTTAAGGAGGGTGGGGATTTGGTTGTGACAAAGGCGGCGATTGAGCCGGTGTGGTTTTTACCGGGAATTGCTAAACGTTTTGGGGTGGAAGAAAGTTTGTTAAGGCGGACGTTGTTTGAGCAAACCGGCGGGATGTTTCCTGAGTTGGTGACTCGCTCTGATTTGAAGGTTTTTTTACCTCCAATTGGGGGGATGACTGTTTATATTTTTGGCGATATTTCGGCGATTTCTGATCGTAGTAAATCGGTGGCTGTGCGCGTGCATGATGAGTGTAATGGTTCGGATGTTTTTGGCTCGGATATTTGCACTTGTCGGCCTTATTTGGTACACGGAATTGAGGTATGTTTGCAAATGGCTCAATCGGGGGGTGTGGGAATTATTGTTTATTTCCGTAAGGAGGGTCGTGCTTTGGGTGAGGTGACGAAATTTTTGGTTTATAATGCTCGCAAACGGCAGGAGGGGGGAGATCGTGCAGATGCCTATTTTACGCGCACAGAATGTGTGGCGGGGGTGCAAGATATGCGGTTTCAAGAGTTGATGCCGGATGTGTTGCATTGGTTGGGAATTACGAAAATTGATCGGTTGGTTTCGATGAGTGATATGAAATATAATGCGATTGTTAATTCAGGAATTGAGGTGATAGAAAGAGTAGCCATTCCAGAGGAGTTAATTCCCCCCGATGCTCAAGTAGAAATTGCGGCGAAAAAGGCGGCGGGTTATTATACGGTGGGTGAGGTGCCGGATGGGGAAATGTTGACGGAAATTGTGGGGCGGAATTTGATTTAGGTTAGGCCGGTATTCCAGCAGGCGGGTTTTAGCCGGCCCGCCATTTATACTAAGTTTCTAAAAAGGGGCTATAATTGTTTTAGGTTATTTTTTGAGGAAGTTATTATGACTGGTTTTGTGCAGTTACCAAATAATAATTTTACGTTTCAGGTTTTGCTAGATAAGGTAAGCGATGGGAAAGTTAGGGCAACAATTCTCGGTTTTCCTGATTGTAAAGTTGAGGCATCTACAAAAGAGGAGGCTTTGAAAGAAATTAAAGAATTGTTGAAGAAACGTTTAGAAAATAGTGAGATTGTGTCGGTGGAAATTGAGCCGGTGAAACCTAATCCTTGGCTGGCAATTGCCGGTAAATATAAAGACGATCCACTTTTCGATGAATTTTTGGCAGATATGGAAGCACATCGCCGACAAGAGGATGCACAAACCAACAAACAACCAGAGTATGAAGAGTGGGAAAAAGCGGCTATAGAACTCAAAAATAATCCTTTATTTGAGGAAGTTTTAGGATATATTGGAGAAGCTCGGCGTGAACTTGATGGCGAAATGGAAATAGATAATGATGAATTAGAAGTACCAGCAAAAGTCAAGTGACTAGATACATACTCGATACAGATCATGTCTCTCTGTTACAACAGTTTCACCCGCTTATCCGCCAGCGGGTAAAAACTATTCAATCTCAAAATATTGGGATAACAGTAGTGACGATTGAAGAACAAATGCGGGGATGGCTGAATGCTATTCGCCAAGCTTCTCAAGCTTCTCAATCAGAAAAATTAATTGCGGCTTACGCGGGGGTGCGGAATTCTGTAATTTTTTTCAAACCGTTCGAGATTTTGGAATTTACAGAAGAGGCAAATAATCGTTATATAGAGTTACGCCGGCAACTGAGAAGGCTGGGTACTCAAGATTTACGAATTGCCTCCATTGTACTTTCTGTAAATGGGATTATCGTTACCAGAAACAACCGCGATTTTTCTCAAATACCAGAGTTAGTTTTGGAAGATTGGACAGTTTAACTAAGTTAAAAAATCAGGAGTGCAACTTTGGATAAAAAAGCAAAAGACATCATTAATTATTTAAGATCACCGGCAGCCATTCGCCAATGCTGCAAACAAATATTTAACCTCGGATGTGAAGATAAACTGCGTTATTTTCGCTGCAACCTCAATCAATTAGATGCTGTTGCAGAGTATGTTATTGGAGTTATAAAACAAGACTACCCCGATTTAAACATTCCGTTTCATTCACGGTGGCGACATTTTGAGTGCGGTGGTGTGCGGCGCGTGGCACAGCTAGAAGAAAAATTAAGGCATTTGGCAATCGTTGAAAAGGCAAAAATTAAGTTTGATTTGGCAATTGTCAGCGTGTTGTTAGATGCCGGTGCCGGTGGCGAGTGGAAATATTATGAAAAAGAAACAAACCAAACTTTTCAGCGTTCCGAAGGTTTAGCAATTGCCAGTTTTCGGATGTTTTGCAATGGCAAATTTTCCCGTAACCCCCAGCAACCTCTACAAGCTGATGCGTTTGGGTTGGAAAATTTATCAGAGTCGAGTTTAGCTGAGGGTTTTCAGGTAAATGAAAATAACCCGATTGTTGGCTTAAATGGCCGATTGCAACTATTGCAAAGATTGGGAAAAATTTTGCAAAACTATCCTGAATTTTTTGGCGCTGAAAAGCCGCGTTTGGGAAATTTAGTAACCTATTTGGTAAATCAAGCACAAAATGGCACACTGCAAGCATCAATGGTTTTGCAGACAATCTTAGAAAGTTTAGGGGAAATTTGGCCGGGTAGATATACAATAAATGGGGTAAATTTGGGCGATGTTTGGCCTCATTATGCGTTGCAGGGAAATGATTTAGGGGCTGAGTATGTGCCGTTTCATAAACTTTCGCAGTGGTTGACTTATTCGCTGTTGGAACCTTTGGAAGAATTGGGTTTAAAAATAACAGGATTAGATGAATTAACCGGCTTGCCAGAGTATAGAAATGGCGGGCTTTGTTTAGATTTAGGCATACTCGAAATCAAAGATGAGGGTATTTTGCAAAAATCTCATTTACCCAATTCAGAAATCATTATTGAATGGCGAGCATTAACGGTGATTTTACTTGACCGGCTGGCTGATACTATCCGCCAAAAACTAGGTAAGAGTGCGGCAGATTTACCATTAGTGAAAGTTTTACAGGGGGGAACTTGGACGGCGGGGAGAAAAATTGCTGCTGAGTTAAGAAAAGGTGGCGTTTCTCCGATTACAATTGAAAGTGATGGTACGGTTTTTTAAGGAAAAATTATGAGCGCAAAAGTAACAGTGATTGAGCATCCATTAATTCAGCATAAGCTTACGCTGATGAGGAAAACAGACACCAGCACCGCGAAATTTCGAGATTTGCTCAAAGAAATCGGGATGTTGTTGGCGTATGAAGTTACGCGAGATTTGCCATTAAAATTTGAAGCAATAAAAACGCCTCTTGCTGAGATGAATGCTCCCGTTTTGGCAGCGGATAAAAAGCTTGTTTTAGTGTCAATTATGCGAGCAGGACAAGGCATTTTAGATGGGATGCTGGAACTGATGCCATCGGCGCGGGTGGGACATATTGGGTTATATAGAGATCCGCATACTTTGGTGCCGGTGGAGTATTATTTTAAGGTTCCCCATGATATTGAAGAAAGGGATATTTTGGTGGTTGATCCAATGATGGCAACCGGCAATTCTGCGGTGGCGGCGGTAAGCAGATTAAAAGAGGCGAATCCGCGTTCAATTAAGTTTATTTGTTTGCTGGCGGCACCGGAGGGAATTGAGTATTTTCAGAGTGTACATTCGGAGGTTCCGATATTTACGGCGGCGATTGATGAGCGCTTAGATGAACATGGTTATATTATCCCTGGTTTGGGTGATGCGGGGGATCGGTTGTACGGAACGAAATAAGTTGAATTTTGGCCGGCAGGGGGTTTTATGTTGGTGTCTCTGTCGGTTATATTTGGAGATGTTGTTATTTAATAAAAAGGCGATGATGATTAAAAATAATCTGATTGAGGTGGAGACTGGGGCGGGAATTGGTATTTATAACATTACTGATCAAATTGTGGAAATTCTGAAAAATTCTGGAATTCAGAACGGGCAGATTTTGGTATTTTCTCGTCATACAACGACTGCTTTAGCGATTAATGAATATGAGAAAAGATTGCTTGAGGATATTAAGGTTTATTTGCGAAAGTTGGCACCGGAAAATGATAAATATTTACATAATGATTTGCATTTAAGGGTTGTTCCGCCGGATGAGCCGGAGAATGCTCACTCTCACTTGATGGCGATGACTTTGAGTACAAGTGAGGTGGTGCCGGTGGTTGATGGCAAGTTAGGGTTGGGGACGTGGCAATCTGTGTTATTTTTTGAGTTGGATGGGCCCCGAACTCGCACAGTTTTGGTGCAAATTAGTGGGGAGTGAGTTTTATTTTTACTAACTTTTCTCCAGCCAATTTCTCTCATTTGATAATTCTTGTGCCACTTCTAATGCCAACTGTTTACGAACTTAATAAGAGGAAATTACCGCACAATTAGGTTGCCAATTTCGCAGCCACATCAACAAATTAATATTGCCCCTGCGAATGTAGGCTTGATAGCAGTAGGTTGGGTTAAGGGAAGCGAAACCCAACCTGTTTATCCTCAATCCATAAAAGCCAAAAAACTATTAATTATTTAACGCCCTTCTCGCCAGCTTTGCATAGCTCTTAATCGTCTCATAATTTAACCCCAAATTCTCCGCAATCTCCTGTGCTACCAACTCTTTATGAAGCTGCTCTAAATAAAGCCTCCAGAATAAAATCGTAGGAAGTAAGAGAAAATATCTATTACCAAAAACATTTGATCCAAAAACCAAGCGTGCAATTTTACAGCATACTGTGGCACACTCCTTATAAGCCGGCCAACTAGGCCCAAAAGCCATCGCTTTACCTCACCTCACTCTATATTATTATCTCAACCTTACCGCACTTGCATACCCCTGCGGGGATTTTTATACCTAATTCCACCCGACAAACCTTGACAGAAAACACCCCTTGAGATATGTCTTCCAAATTTTTTAAATATTCAAATTTACCCCAGTATGATATGGTTTTAGATCCGCTCATCTTTTCCAGGGATTACAGTCATGCAACGGCCCATTTTACAACCCAAACACTTTGAAGAATTAATCAAAGGTAGTGGCATAGACTCTAACCTTATTTCCCTGAATTTTACCTTTCTCCAAAACAACACCCCTTACGAATATTTATTCATTTCAAACCGGCTTCCTCGCACAAACAACGGCCAAATTAGTAGCGCTTGGTTGCGGCGTTATGCCTTTATTAAATGGGGGGGTTGGTGGTGTTCAGGACTTGACCCCTTAAATAATTGGGAATTAATGGAATGGGGATGTTTTAAGCCAAACAAACCCCGCCAGAACAAAAACAGAAAACCCATCAAATACGAACACCCACCCCTCACCCCGACTCGGCTTTTTTGCCTGCGAATTACCTTGCCTATTTGGCAACAAATAGCTACAAGATATAACCTTTCCCTACCCAAAAATATCACCCCCAGTCAAGACGGAGAAGCCTTTGGATTTTGGGAATGGGCTGTTAAAAATAAACTCCCTATTATTCTCTGCGAAGGTGTCAAAAAAGCCGCTGCTTTATTAACCCTTGGATACGCCGCCATTGCCCTACCAGGAATTACCAGCGGCTACCGCGTCACCAAAGACCCCCAAGGCAAAATTCTCAGCCGTCAACTCATCCCCGAACTCGCCTTCTTCACTCAATTATCCCCCACCTTTTATATATGCTTTGATTACGAAACCCAACCCAAAACAATCAAAGCCGTGAACAACGCTATTACCCATTTAGGACAACTTTTAGAACAGCAAAACTGCCCCGTCAAAGTCATCAATTTACCTGGCACCGAAAAAGGCGTTGATGAATTTATTGTCGAGCGAGGAAAACTCGCATTTGAAAACATTTACGCTCAAAGTTTAGACCTAGAAACTCACCTCGCCAAAAGCAAACCTCACAGCCAATTAACTTATCCTCCTTCCCTCACCCTCCAGCAACGCTATCTGGGTAAATTGCCTTTTCCCAAAAGCGGTTTAGTAGGCATAAAATCCCCCAAAGGCACGGGCAAAACTACTGCTTTATTAGAGCCGGTGCAACAAGCAAAAAAAACTAAACGGCCCGTTCTTCTCCTTACCCACCGCATCCAACTCGGTCGCTTTTTATGCGATAAAATTGGCGTTAAATGGATTAAAAATGACCTTCTTAAAAAACCCTTATCTACCCTCCCAAATTCCCTCGGCTTATGTTTAGATTCTGTTTGGAAACTAAACCCGGCTGACTGGCAAGGAGCGATAGTTATTTTAGATGAATTTGAGCAGTCTTTGTGGCATTTGCTCAACAGCAATACTTGCAAAGAAAAGCGCGTTAAACTTTTAAAAACGTTTCAAAATTTAATTTCTACCGTCCTCAAAACCGGCGGCTTAATTATTGCCCAAGATGCCGATTTATCAGACCTGTCTTTAGACTATCTTAAATCGCTTTCTACCCAAAAAATCGAGCCTTGGGTTGTTGTCAATGAATGGAAACCCCAAACCGGCTGGAATATTGACTTTTACGAATCTCCCAACCCCACCCCATTAATTCACCAACTCGAACAAGATTTAATGGCCGGTTTAAAATGTTATGTCACCACCGATAGCCGGTCAGGACGCTACAGTTGCGAAACCATTGAACGCTATATCAAACAACGGCTAGAAATTTTCCAAAAACGCTATCCAAAAACTTTAGTAATTAGCTCGCACACCATCAATACGCCCAATCACGAAGCGATGAGGTTTACAGAAGCCATCAATCAAAAAGCTTGCAAGTATGAAGCCGTTTTTGTTACCCCCAGCTTAGGGACAGGTATCAGCATTGATGTAGCGCATTTTGACCGCGTATATGGAATTTTTCAAGGCGTTATTCCAGACCCAGAAGCACGTCAAGCCTTAGCCAGAGTCCGCCCCAATGTTCCCCGCCTAATATGGTGTGCTAAACGCGGAATTGGCTTCATTGGTAGCGGCAGTAAAAACTACCGTGTTTTAGCAGAATGGTATCAGCTTTCCTCAAAAGAAAATCTCGCTTTGATGAATCCATTTTATCAAGTTGATGTAGATTTTCCCTTTGTTTGTGACTTCATTCATTTGCGTTGTTGGGCAAAATTAGCAGCGCGAGTTAATGCGTCTATTTCTCTCTACCGGCAATCAATGTTAGAAGGTTTACTCAGCGAAGGGCATCAAGTCAATAGAATTACGGAAGCATCCTGCACAGAACGCATCGCCGCATTGCGGAAAGCATTTTTGCTGACAAAATCCGAAGATTTCCCCTGTCAAAAAAAATTAATTTTAGAAATTTTTAAGCTGCAAAAACAATTAGAAAAACAAGCCACAAATGCCAAAAATGTTAAAGATCAAATTCTCAAACTTCAACAGCAAATCGAATGGCGTACAGCCGAAGCAATTGCCGGTGCCGACGATCTCAGTTCTTTTGAATATGAACGCTTACTCGCAAAACGCTCTCTCAGCGATGAGGAACGCTATCAAACCCATAAACACTTTTTAAAACAACGGTATGGGGTGCCGGTGACTCCCGAATTAAAAATCCGCGATGATCGAGGTTATTATTCCCAGCTTTTGACTCATTATTACCTCACTCATAAAAACCAATATTTTCAACTTCGAGACCAACAAGAATGGAACCAACAATTACAAAGAGGTGAGGGACAAGTTTTCTTGCCAGACTTAGAAAACCACACCCTAAAAATAGAAGTCCTCAGAGCTTTGGGTGCCGAAAAATTTTTACAACCAAACCGGCAATTTAAAGAAACCGATCCAGATTTAATCACCCTCAAAGATCAAGCTATTAAATATGCCAAACATATCAAACGAGCCACCGCTATTAATATTCCTCTCGACACCGAAAAACAACCCATTACTGCCATCCAAATTCTGCGGCAACTTTTACGTTTATTAGGATTAAAACTCAAACGCAGCAACAACCTTTATCAAATTGATGCAGCCACCCTCAATGATGGCCGGCAGGCTATTTTTGAAATGTGGCGCACTCAAGATATCCTCAAAACTAATTCCTATTTCCCCAACGTAGAAACATTAATTCCTAACTACCTCAGCAAAAAACAAGCTCAAACAAGTGAACATCTCACTTTTGCCTAAAACCCCTCACCTCTCCCCCCTACAGCCCTCTCCTTTTAGGGTTAGGAAAGAGAGGTTTTCCACCATTTATCCTCCCTATCTTTCGCTAGGAACCTGATCACATATCTGCCGATCATCCCTAACTGTTGGATTATTAATTAAATAATCTTTTAACCAATTACAACTTAACCCCAGTAGCCTGTTGATCTCCAACTCCAGCCGCCAAATAATCACCTTACTATCAGCCCCCCCACTCGCCAACCATTTGCTATCAGGACTAAAACTTATACTCGTAACCCGGTCATTGTGTCCCAAGAATGTTTGTAATTGTCGCTTATCAGAAACCCGCCAAATTTTAATCGTATTATCATCAGAAGCCGATGCCAAAAACTTCCCATCTGGACTAAAATTAACACTGTTAATCCGAGCAGTATGACTCATCTCACTCACTAAATTTGTTACCCGATTTTCTGCCCAGTTCCAAATTTTAATTGTTTTATCATCACTTCCCGAAGCAATCATTTTACCATCCGGACTCCAACTAATACTATTCACCGCCTCCGTGTGACCCGCTAACGTTTTCAACAACCCACCATCCCGACTCCAAAGCCTAATTGTTTTATCATAAGAAGCCGAAGCCAGAATTTTTCCATCCGGGCTAAAAGCCACCGCTGTAATGCGATCTTTATGGCCCCTTAACGTCTTTAATAACCGGCCCCCCCGACTCCAAAATTTAATTGTTTTATCATTACTTCCCGAAGCAATCATCTGATCATCTGGACTCCAACTCAGACTTGTCACCCAGTTTTTATGACCTTTTAAAATTGCCAATCTTTTGCCTTGAGAATTCCAGAGAATAATCGTCTGATCTTCAGCCCCAGCACCCGCAGAAGCCAGTCGCTCACCATCGTGACTCCAACTGACACTACTCACCCAATCGTTATGGCCGGTTAAAGTTTTAATTACCCGACCGGCACGATTCCAAAGTTTAACAGTCTTATCTGCCGAAGCCGAAATTACCGTATTACCATCGGGGCTAAAACTAACACTACTCACCCGATTTGTATGACTCGTAAAAATATCCGTCATTGCCCCATCTAACGCCCAAATTTTCACCGTTTTATCTTCACTAGCCGTTGCCAAAGTTTGGCCATCTGGTGAAAACCTTACCCCCCAAATTCGATCCGTATGACCTTCTAAAGTTTCCATTAATTGCCCATCTCTGTCCCAAAGTTTAACCGTTCCATCTTCACTCGCCGATGCCAGAATTGGCTGATTTGGCGAAAAACTCAACGCCAAAACTTTATCGCTTTGCTGCAAAGTTTTTACCAAAACCGGCGGCTTTTTACCTGTTTTATCCAACTTCCAAAGCATAATCGCTTGTTTGGCAGTAGTTTGGGGTGGTGCTTCGGCGACTTTATCCGTTGTGGCTGCCGCCGCTAAAAAGGTGCCATCTGGACTAAAAGTAACACTCGTAAACCCCGCTCCTTCTGGCGCTTTTAATGTTGCCAATTCAGTGCCGGCTAAATTCCAAATTTTTACAGTTCCGTCTAAACTTGCCGAAGCAAGTTTTTTGCGATCCTCAGAAAACACCACATCTAAAACCCAATCTTTATGACCTTCAATAGTTCGGATTTCTCGCCCCTCTTTGCTCCACAATTTTATCGTATAATCTGCGGACGCTGAAGCAATAAGTTGGCCGTTATTGAGCCAGCTTACTCTCGTCACAAAATCCTCATGTCCTTTTAAAACTTTGTGGGGTTCTTCGCTTAAAATTTTAGCGTCTTTTTCATTATATTTCCAAAGTTTTATAATCGTGTCTTCTGCCGTTGCAATCGCTGTGCCGAGAGGACTAAAACTCACTCTTGTAATCGCTTTATCACTGTTTAATCTTTGTAATACTTTGCCATCTTCTGTCCACAATTTAACAGTTTTGTCGGCACTGGCGCTGGCAACTGTTTTACCGTTAGGACTAAAACTAACATCCAAAACGCTGCCCATGTGTCCTTCTAGCCGATTGCGTTCTTGTACAGAAGAAATCGCTTGTTGTAACTTTTCCTCAGTTTGTATTCTAATGTCGAGATTATTTTTTGCATCCGTATTTTGCAATTTATTGCCAGCCTTCACACTCGCAATTAATGCCCCTAATTGATCATTCGACACCCGCAACGCTTTTGATTCAGAATTCCGGGCTTTAATTTCAGCAATTTCTGCTTGTTGTCTTGCTGAACGTGCCTGCCATGCCAAGGAACCAATACCAGCCATTGCAAAAAACGCAAGTATCAAAGCACCTAAATAAACTTTATTCAACCGCGATTTCATATTCTTTTCCTTCTCTTCGGCTTTTCTAAGTTTTTCGCTGAGTTCTTGTTGTTGTCGCAATTCCAAATTTTCTCGGCGAAGTTTTTCGGCTTCTAAAGGCGTAATTTCTTGTTGCTGGCGGATGAAAGTCACAAGATAATCATGGACAAGCTGAAAGAGTTCCGCCGGCATTTCTTTGATGCGGAAAACTAACCCTGATTTCACTAAAATATCTAAAACTAATTCTAGCTTATCATCTTCTTGATAGCGAGCTAAATCTGCCGCCAGTTCGGCGCGAGTTTTCAAAGGTCTGGTGTCATTTTCATCAGTCAGAAAATACAACATCAATCGAGCCGCCCGTTCGTTTTCTGGCCCGCAGTCGCGGATTACTTGTTCTAAAAATCGCTCAACCAGCTTTTCTTTTGGGCCTTTTTGTTGATATTGAGCAAGCGTTGTAATATTTTCTGCTTGCAATTGAGCGCCGACCACTTGTAATTCAATAGGCCGCACTTCTTGAGCATTCCCGGCCAAATCTCGCACCAGTTCCGATACAAGCGTATCTTCTAACTCAAACTGAGCGCGTTTTGTTAAACTTTGGATGATTTTACAAGTATTTTCTGGGCTAAAATTTCCCAAATAAAACAAAATATCTTTGCTGAGAATATCGTTATTAATCGCATCTAAAGAAGTCTGCCTAGTAGCTTCCAATAACAAATACAAATAATCTTCTCGAAACGAAAAAATTACCTTAACAAAAGGCTCATTTAAGCAATTTTTTAAAAATTCAAAAAAAACTTGTTTCTTATAGCGGTCTTTCCAAACAAAGAAAAACTCCTCAAATTGGTCAAAAATTAACACCGTCAGCAAATTATTGTCAGTATTTTTTTTCAATTGGGCAATAATGGCCGCTCCTGAGATTTCACCAACCGCCTCAGGTTCAATTTGATCGTTTCGTCTGGCTTTTAATTCTGCCGTCAAGCGCCTATAAATTTCGCCAAAAAAATCAGTATAAACCTGCACAACCACCGGCAACACTTCACGAATTCCCGCGTTTTTTTGTTGAAGTGCCGGCACTAGGCCCGCCATGACTAGCGAGCTTTTTCCTACCCCAGATTGACCATAAATAACAATTAATTTGTCTTTAGGAGTCAAACAACGATTGAGCAATTTATTAAGATCCTCAACCCGACCAGTCGCCGTAATTTCTATCGCCTGTTGAGATAAAGAATTCCCGCTATTAGTAACATTAGAAGATTCTTTAACCAATTCTAAAGCCGGATCAATCACTTGCCGATGAGGTTCAAGCCGACCGGCACCCATAAAAGCTCTTAACCCATACTGGGCTTCAATTTTACGGCTTTCTTGCTTGCGGTCAAACGCCGCTTGATAGTGACCTAAAGCAAAATAAACATCGTCCAATTCTTGCAAAATTTCCAAATATAATCGCGGATCATATTGAGGATCGGTTTCCTGATGCGCTTTTTCTAAATTATCTATTGCTTGCCAATTTTCACCTAATTTATGTTGTGCTTTCGCTTTCAGCAATAAATACAAACCCCGCTGTTGCGGGAGTAAAGCAGAGGCCGTATGGGTTGGAGAAATTTTGGCTAAAATTGACAAGGCTTTTGTCGCTTTTACTTCGGCTTTTTTCCACTCTTCCTCCTGCAAAGCAATGGCCGATAAAAAACCATAATCTTGCGCTAATCCAAACAATTGCCCGTGAACTTCATGGATATTTTGTGCCTTTATTGCCAGCGTTTCTAAATCTCTCCACGCTTGGAGATGTTGCAAAATTTCTCCCTGCTGGGTAATAAATTTACCCACTAAATCCGGGCGTTCTGCCTGCTCAAAAATATCTAAACATTGTTGCAAATAACTCCGGGCTTGTTCTAAACACTCACGGCTTTTTGAGCGGTTCTTTTCCGCCAACCGTCGATAACATAAGCCGGTGTGAAATAAAACAATTCCTTGCCTTTCCAAAATCAGGCGCAATTTCAAAGAAAACGAACCAGCAGCCCCACTCTCCCTAACCTCTTGATTAGCCGCTTGCTGCCAAAGTTTAAGGCTTTGTAAATATTGTTGTTTGGCCGTTTCAATTTGCTGTAAAATATAACTTTTTCGCCCTAACAAAAACAAAAGGCTGGCTTCTAAAACTGCATCTAATTTCACTCCTCGACTTTGCAAATCTTTCCCTGCAAATTCCAACTCGGAATCACAGGGTACTCCTAAAATTGTAGAATTTCTCAAAAATTGCTCAGCACCGGCATCCAAGACGCCACTAAACACTCGTTCCGTGCTTTGGCGAATAAAATCAATTAGCTCTTCTGTAGTCAAAGAAAATTCAAAAGCACTGCCGTAGGTTTCAAAATCTGGGGCGAGACGAATCAGCTTTTGCAAAACGTCATCATTCACCCACAATACCAGGGTAAAAGGAAAATTTTGGGGAAATTCATTGCGGACAAGGTTGGTAGAAATCAGCAACTCATCAAGCGCCGTAACGCCTTCTAAACCAAACACTATTAATGCTTCAGGCGTTTTGTTTTCCAAAGCATTTTTAATAGGCGTATAGAGCATTTTCGCATTAGCCGGCAACTGCAATTCTTCAATTTCAAGCTGAGACTCCAGCCGCAATTTTTCAGCGATTTTCTGGCGTACTTGCCCATAGTTACAGCGAGCTAAAATCAAAGAAAATTGCCCTTCCGAAAGCCTGATCGCTCTGGTGAGAGTCTGTAAGGCGCTTTGATTTTCGGCGGCGATGTCTGGCCCGTGCGTCTGTTGCATGATTGGTTTTATGTTTAGTTATCTTGACGACAAGGACACTTTGTTGAGGCTGGCTTCTCAAAAATTTGCTATCCCCCAAACGAAGAGCAAATTTTCTCGTTTCGTCCTTTTTTTAGCCATGCCTCTACGATAGCGTACCCCTCCACTGATCTGTGCAAATCTTGCTGTTTAAAAAAAACAGCCGATGTCTTTAATTACAATTAATTCCTAACCAAGTACACTCTTCTGTCCTTCCTTTTCTGCGTACATAATAACTCCATCCAACTAACTGCGGTTTCAGGCTGACTTGCGCTTGTGTGTAGGGCGATTTTATGTTGCTTTCACTTTTGGCAAGTTTTAGGCTCTGGGTCAGAGTTGCCGTCTCTGAAGCAACCAAAATCAAAATAAACGGCAAAGTCAGCAATATTTTAGCAACTTGATTTTTCATGGTCATGGCTCCTTTTTTTGTACATAAAAAATATTCAGGGTTCTATATCACTTTCTGGTAAATCCAGGTTTTATTTTGTGTCCATATTTAGTTAGAATCGTTATGTTGTCCAGAAGTTGCCATTTGCCTCTGTTTCTTCCAGCTTCAGTTTTCTGGGCGTTCTGTTCAACTCTGTTGCAATAAAATAAGAAATATTAATTTCCTAATTTACTTTTTCTGCTCTGGGAATAACTTTTTTTACAAATAAGATTCACTCCTTTAATTTTTGCTTGGCTGGCCTGAAGCTTGCAGCGGCGACGACACCGGCTTTTAAGCTTCTATCTTAATTCTCCCTCTTTTTTGGGGCAATGGGGTGTGGTATGTGTCACCTAAGCGAACAATCATGCTTTTGAGGGCTCACAGGAGCCGAAGTTTGAGGCAAATGTCGGGGCCGGTGGCAAAACTGTCATACCCCTGCACCGCACCTCAGCCCCTCTCCCCGCTTTTCAAAAAGGCAAGCGGCAATTTTTTCAGACTAGGGGAGAAAAATTTTTCAACTCAGAAATGCTTCTAATTATCTTTTAGAAAATCAGCCAGCCAGTTACTACCGCGCAACAATAAACCATCGAGATCCAAAGCTTGCGGTTCAATGCTGCCTAAGTCCCACAGCTTCACAGTTCCATCGCCGCCGGCACTCGCTAAAATATTTTCTTTTTCACTAAAACAAACTTGAAAAACCATATCTTTATGACCGGCAAACGTTTGTAACTCCGTGCCGTCGAGTTTCCACAATTTAACGGTATGATCTGCACTGGCCGAAGCTAAAATTTTCCCATCTGGACTAAAACAAACATCCACAATTCTATCCGAGTGAGCAGGCCAACTTTGCAACAAAACCGGCTCGTTTGTTTCTTCTATCTGCCAAATTTTAATAAATTTATCACCGCCAGCAGAAGCTAACAGTTTTTCTTTCGGACTAAAACAAACTGAAAACACCCGGTCTGTATGTGCTTCCCAAGATATAAACTTGCCAGTTTCAAGATTCCACAATTTCACCGTGCGATCCCAACTTCCAGACGCTAAAACTTTGCCATCGGCAGAAAAACTCACAGCCCAAACTTTATCAGTATGGCCGGTTAAAGTTTGCAAAACCGTTCCCTCCAAACTGTAAACTTTAATAGTTTTATCTGCACTTGCCGAAACAAACCTCAATCCATCGGGCCGAAACGCCAGCGCCGTTACCCAGTCTTGATGTTCCGATAAACTTGTTTGCAAAATCGGTAAGTTTTGCGGGGGTTGAAATTGCCAAATTTTTACCGTATTATCCGCACTGGCTGACAGAAATAAATTCCCAGTCGGTGAAAAAACTACTCTTTTTACCCAATCTTCATGTCCCCCTAAAGTTGCCAGTAAAGCCCCGTTTCTTTTCCAAAATTTAATTGTTTTATCAAAACCCGCCGTCGCTATAAACTCCCCATCTCGTGAAAAATTAACACCTAAAACATTGCCTTGGTGTCCCAATAAAGTTTGCACACAATTACCATCTGTATGCCAAAGGCGAATAATTTTATCAGCGCCAGCAGAAGCTAATGTAATTCCATCTTTAGAAAAACAAACACTGTTAACTTTATCCGTATGACCGTAAAAGGTTGCTTGTAAAACCGGCACGCCCGATTGAGTTAAATACCAAATTTTTACGGTGTTATCCCAACTGCCGGTCGCCAGCCTTTGTCCGTCGGGACTAAAACTAATACTTGTAGCCCAGTTTTGGTAGTTATCCAGCGTAGTTTGTAAAATCATGCCGGTGGTTTCAAGCAGCCAAATTTTGACCGTATTATCTGCCGAAGCCGATGCCAAAAGTCGGCCATCGGGGCTAAAAGCCACCTTCCAAACTCGCTCACTATGAGCCAAAATTTCTGTTAACAAACTACCATCTTTTTTCCAAAGTTTAATTTGGTTATTCCCGCAAGCAACCGCTAAAATTTCTCCATCCGGGCTAAAACTCAAATGATTGGCACCGCCAATATGACCGCCAAGAATTTTATTTTCTGTCCAGCCTTCCTGCACATTCCAAAGTGTAACCTTACCGTCTGCACTGCCGGCAGCAAGCAAACATCCATCGGGGCTAAAACTGACTGAATAAAGCCGGTCATTATGTTTGTCTAAACTGACAATTAAGCTGCCATCAAGATGCCAAATTTTCAGTGTTTTATCCCAACTTGCCGAGGCGATCATTTGACCATCCGGGCTGAATGAAATGCTGTTTACCCACTCTTGATGCTCTCGAAACGTTAAAATTTCTGTGCCGTCTGTTTGCCACAACTTTACAGTTGCATCAGCGCTGGCGGAGGCTAATATTTGACCGTCTGGACTGTAGACAACTTCTGTTACCCAATCTTGATGTCCTTGTAAACGGTTTTTTTCACGAACTTGAGCTAAAGTTTGACGTAATTTTTCAATGGTTTTTTGCTTGAGAATTTCAGAAGAATGTGTTTCTTTTAATCGTTGGCCGGCTTTAACAATCGCCTGTAATGCTCCTAGTTCATCATGGGAAAGTAGCATCACTTGAGACAAGGAACTAAGCGCTTCTATTTCAGCAATTTCGGCTCGGTTTCTTTCTTGTTGTTCTTGGTGCAAAACTTGTCGGAGTTGTTCTTTGGTAAATCGCAGTTCGGTTTGCAGTTCGGTTTCTTGCCGGTGGCGAATTAATGGCACTAAATAATCATGGATAAGTTGATAAAAATCCACCTCACTTTCTTTGACTAAAAAAGTAATTCCTGATTGGACTAAAATTTCTAAAACTACTTCAATTTTCCGGGTATCTTCTCCCAATTCTGCGGCAAGTTGAGCATAGGTTTTGAGAGGACGTAGGTTATTTTCATCGGTGAGCAGATATAACACCATTCGGGCCGCCGGTTCGTTTTCTGGGCCGCAGTCGTGGATCACTTCTTCTAAATAGTCAGCCACGAGTTTTTCTTTGGGGCCTTTTTTTTGATATTGTGCGAGAGTTCTAACTTTTTTGGTTTGCAGTTGATAGCCGGCTATTTGCAATTCTATGGGCCGAATTTCGCCGTTATTATCTGTTAAATCGACTACAAACTGCTCGATTAATTCGGGTTGCAAATAAAGTTGAGCATTTTCACTTAAGGTTTGGATGAGAGTTTTGGCTTGAGAGGGGGAAAAATTTCCCAAACAATACAGAATATCTTTGCTGAGAATATCGTTGTCTATGGCTTCGAGGTGGATGCGCTGAGGAGCTTCTAATAAATAATGCAAACAGTCTGTCCGCATAGACAAAATGATTTTGACAAAAGGCAAATTCAAGCAGTTATTGAGAAAGCGATAGAATTGCAGTTTAATTTCTAAGTCATTGCAAGTCCAGAAAAATTCTTCAAATTGATCGAAAATTAAAACGTTGAGTAAATTTCTGTTAGCCGTTTCTTGTAAAAATTCTAAAATTTGGGCGGGGCTATCGGGTGGAGTAATTTCAATGCCGCAGCGTTCTAAAAAAGATTCGGCTAATTTTTTGCCTAACCGGCTCGCCCATTCATTATAAACCGGCAAGACAACAGGCAAGACATAACGAGTGCGAATAGAAGATTGTTTAAGAGCAGGAACTAAGCCGGCTGTAATGATAGAACTTTTGCCGACTCCAGAGGCACCGTGAATAATGGTTAGGGTGTATTGATGGCTATTAATTCTAATTTTTAAATTTTCTATATCTTGTTGCCGGCCAGAGGCAATAATTTCGCGGGAAACACTACCTTGGGGGGCTAAATAGGCAACGGCGGGGTTTAAGGCTGCGTGTTGCGGTTGCAGGCGAACTGCGCCTATAAATGCTCGCAAACCATATTGTTGTTCGACAGAGCGCTGTTGTTGTTTGATGGCAAAAGCGGTGAGATAATCGCCTTCTTCAAAATACAAGTTTCGCAAAATTTCTAGGATGCGAATATAGCGCTGAGTATCATAACGTGGATCGCTATTTTTTAAGCCATTTTCTAATAAATTTGCTGCCCTTTGTATGTTTTGTTTAGCTTCTTCTTCTTGGTTTAAATGGCGATTTGCTTTGACTAAACATAAGCGAAACATTTGCTCCCACAAAAACGGGTAAAGATCGGGATGATTTTCTAAAGAAGAGGCTTGATTTAAGCTTTCTATGGCGAGTAGGGATGCTTGTTTGGCATCTTCCCACCGGCCTTGCTCAACGGCGACTTTTGCCAAAAATCCATAATCTTGTGAGAGGCGCAGAGGGTGCTGATAGGTTTGATGAAGTTTGGCTGATTTTTCGGCGATGATTTTTAAGGTATCCCAATCATTTTGGCGGAGTAAAATTTCTCCCAAATGACTTATTAATATTGCTACCAAATCGGGCCGGTTTACGTTCTCAAAAGTCTGGATGCCTTCTTGATAAAATTGGCGAGCTAAATTCCAGTAATGGTGTTTTTGGGCCGGAGATTTTTCGGCTTGACGCCCATAGCACAAGCCGATATGAAATAAAACAATTCCTTGATAAACTGGCCGAATTTCCGGGGCTATTTCTGGGCTTTCGTTTTGGAGGGGCAATTCTCCTGGTTTCCCCTGAGCTTGTCGAAGGGTGGTTGCGCCGGTTGGGGAAAGAGGTTCTTGCTGCCAAAATTGCAAGCTTTGTTGATAGAAATTGAGCGCTTGATCGAGTTGATCGCGGGCATAGGCATCTCGACCCTGCACAAATTCTACACCGGCTTGCAGTTCAGAATTAAGGGGGATTTGCAATCTTTGTAAATCGGTGAGGGCTGATTGAAATTCTGTCCAACCTTGCTCACCCAAAATACTAAAATTAGGGGGAATTTTCCCATTGGTGTTGCCGGTGGCGGCGGTAAAAATTGTGGTGATTTTTTCGCGTAAATTGGCTAAAAGCTGGTCGCCAGTGAGGTAAAATTTAACACTCGTACTCCAACTTTCAATATCAGGAGAACGCCGGATAAGTTGGGGGTGAATTTCGTCGTTTATCCACAACAAAAAGGGATAGGAGCAGTCTTGATTAAATTTTGGCCGATCAAGGTTCATTGACACGATGGCTTCATCTAAAGCTCTCAGATGTTCTAAACCAAAAAGCAGTAAAGCTTGGGGAATTTCCCCGGCCAAAATAGTTTGTAAGGTGTCATAAACTTTTGTGGTTGAGGGAGGCAAATAAATTTCTCGCAGTTCAATATCGCAGCGTTGTCGAAGTTCGCTCACCATTTGCCGGCGCAATGTTTCATAGTTGCACCTAACTAAAATTAGCGAAAATTCTCCCTCACCAAAAAAGATCGCTCGATACAGGGTTTCTATGGAACTCTGGTTGCGAGCGATAATTTCTTCATCTGGGTTTGAAGCGTTTTTAGGCAGTATCATTTTTGAAATTCTTTTGCCTCTGCCAAAATAGGGTTGACATCATACCACCGGCCTTGATCGTTGTTATATTCAAAAACATACATACTGCGTAACAAAATTTGGTATTCTGTTTCGCCGCGAACATTTTTATGTTGGGCGACCTGACGCAGCAATTCCCATTCTTCAGGGTCAATAGATCGCGTTAGTTCGTTACAGCGTTCACGGATGACACTTTCTAAACGTTGGCGATTAATTGGCGGATCTCCTTTTTGCAAACAACGATACAACAATCCTAGCAAATTACGGACATGACCGCCACTGACCCGACAAAGCCGGTCTAATGTTTCTTGACTATCAAATACTTCGCTTACTAAATCAAGTCGCTGATTTTTTTCCAGTTCAGGAAAAGCGCGAGCTAGTACCATTTGCCCTAATAATTCTATGCCTTCATTGCAATCACTTCCGTCGGATAATTGCGCCGGTACCATTGGCAAAACTTTGGCTCCCATGCCTTTGCCTAAGCGATAAATAACGGAACTATAATCATTAGAAAAAGTTAAGGCAAGGGGAATAGTATAAACCACATGGCAGTTAAGTTTACTAAGTTGCTCGCCCCGGTCTACAAACAAATATTCTGGCAAACTTCTTCCGGTTTGTAAGCGGCGGTTATCCACGCGGTCTAAGTTATCAACAATTACCACCAATCCTTGTTTACCGCGTCTTTGTAATTCCCGATTGGCCGGTTCTAAGAGTTCCCGGTTAATCGCTTCTTCGATGTTTTTTGTACGCGGTTCCAAATATTCTCTTAACCAGCTTCTTACATCAGGACTCGCCTTTGCTTGAGCAGTAATTTTGGCAATTCCTGTGGATAAAGAAAACTTGCCCTCGCTGCCACCGCTGAGAGTTCCAATCCCCGGAAGATTAGCTTCAGCGCTGATATCAATGCGGGTATTTAATAAGTCTTTTGCTCCTTTTAATAAGGCTTTAAAACCTTGCGGTTGTAAGGCAATATCTATTTTTTCAATACTTTCGCTGACTTGGCGAGCAATACTGAGAAAAATATCACTCACATCAACATCGCTCATTTCTAAGTCTTGAGTAGACTCAAAATAAACAACATGAAAACCTTTATTTTCCAGTTCGGATCGCAGTCTCAAAAGTTCCGTTGATTTGCCGCAACCAATATGACCACTAAATAGCTGACAAGTAGGTTCATCAGCTAGTAATAATGAAATTGTCCGCTCAATTTCTTCGATAGTTTGACCGCCGCGCACGGCTCCAAAATCAATGTAATATTGTTGGTCTTCGCGGTTTTTTAAGTCGAGCACTTTGGCCGGGTTACAAGCTCGATAAAATCTTCTTAGGTCTAGTCCCATAAATTTTCCTTTTTTTGTTGTGTCCGTCTGGGGTTCGGCGGCTATGATTAGTGAGTATTCATCCTCAATAAAAATACTCCCCGTTTCTATTTTGCACAATCGGCAGTCTAATTGCGCTGTTGGCTGTGCCGGTTGTCCAGATGGTCTTTTCTCTTTAGATTTTAAGGTTTATATTTTAAATTGGAGTTTGGGCTGGCTGCGAGTTAAGCTAGTGATGTGTCAATGCGGGTGGATGCTCCCCCAAATTGGGGGCAAGTGAACTACAAATTGCTTTTCAGGACACTTGACAAAATGGCACACTTGTTGTGTTGTTATTTCCTCCCAATCCCCCATCCCCAATCCCCGATTCCCAAAATGCTTTTATCACCAAATTTTCATCGTCTTAAGTTAATTCTCTTCACCGGCAAAGGTGGTGTAGGTAAAACAACTCTTTCCTGCGGGTTTGCTCGCGCTTTGGCAAAGCAATTTCCCACCGAAAAAATCCTCTTGGTTTCCACAGATCCGGCGCATTCTTTGGGCGATATTTTGCAATTGTCG
Organism: Ancylothrix sp. D3o; assembly: GCF_025370775.1. Taxonomy (NCBI): domain Bacteria; kingdom Bacillati; phylum Cyanobacteriota; class Cyanophyceae; order Oscillatoriales; family Microcoleaceae; genus Ancylothrix; species Ancylothrix sp. D3o. The sequence continues at coordinate 298,220 of NZ_JAMXEX010000005.1, forward strand.
GTGGGTTCAGATGCCGAAATGATGCCTGATATTCCTAATTTATATGTGCAAGCTTTTGATGCCGAATTATTGCTAAAAGAGTTCAAAGGAAAATATGGAAAAATCCTAGAAACTTTAGTTGAACGCGGCAGTTTTGTTGAAGGGGAAGACCTCACACCGGCCTGGGATATGAGTTGGCCTGGGTTAGATGAATTAATGGGGTTATTGGAAATTCAACGTTTATTTACAGAAAATTTGTTTGACCGCGTGATAGTAGATATGGCACCCACCGGCCATGCTTTGAACCTTTTAGGTTTAATGGATTTTCTCGATAATTTACTGGTTGCTTTAGAGCTTTTTCAAGAAAAACACCGTGTGATTAGTCGCTCGTTTGTGGGTCGTTATAATCCCGATGATAGCGATGCTTGGTTAGATAAAATGAAGCAAGATTTAACAGCCGGCAGAAGTTTAATTCAAGACCAAAATCATACCGCTTGTTTGGTGGTGGCAATCGCCGAAGCAATGAGTTATTTTGAAAGTCAACGTTTAGTGGAACAATTGCAGATTTTAAAGATTGCCAGCCAAGGATTTTTTGTTAATAGAATTCTCAGCGATAAATCGCTTAATTCTATGAGCGTTAGGAACTTACATCGCTATGGTGAACAGCAGCTTATCCTAGAAAAATTTACATCTATTGCTGGAGAAATGCCGGTGTTTATTGTTCCTGAATTAACCAAAGAACCATTAGGGGTAAATGCTTTAGATGATTTAATTTCTCAAATTGTGCCTTATTCGCCATCAAGTTTACCTTTAACTTTGCCTTCTTTAGAAATTTTCCTGCCGGAAAAAGTGCTGCCTAGTTTTAATGATTTTATTACAGAAAAACGTCGGTTAATTATTGTGGGGGGGAAAGGAGGTGTGGGAAAAACTACTGTTGCGGCGGCGATTGGTTGGGCAATGGCAGAAAAATATCCAGACAAACAAATTCGGATTATTTCAATTGATCCGGCGCATTCTTTAGGAGATGCTTTTGCTGTAAAATTAGGACACGAACCGAGTTTAATTACTCAAAATTTAAGCGCTCAAGAGGTAGATTCTGAGATTATTTTAAATCAATTTCGAGAGGATTATCTGTTGGAGTTGGCAGAAATGATGAGTGGTGATTCGGGCGATGAAAATAGCGCAATAAAACTTGCCTATGGGCCGCAAGCATGGCGACAAATTGTTTCCCAAGCCTTACCAGGAATGGATGAGATGTTGTCAGTGGTGGAGGTGATGAGGTTGTTAGAAAAAAACGAAATTGATTTGATTATTTTGGATACAGCACCGACGGGTCATTTATTGAGGTTCTTGGAAATGCCGGCGGCGATGAGTGATTGGTTGGCGTGGATTTTTAAGTTATGGATTAAGTATCAAGATGTGTTGGGAAGAGTGGATTTTATGAGCCGGCTTCGGAGTTTGCGAACTTCAATTGTTCAGGCCCAAAAAAAGTTAAAAGATGGGGAATATACAGAGTTTATTGGAGTTGTGCAAGCAGAAGCGGCAATTTTTGCAGAACAGGCGCGTTTATCAGAGTCGCTGGAAAAAATGGGAGTTGAACAGCGCTTTGTGGTACATAATCGTTATGATGGAAATGTTGAAATTGATGGCTCATTGCTGGCAGGAAAAACGGTGGTGAGGTTGCCGGTTTTACCGCGCAGTGTTGAAGCTATGCGATTGATTGAAATGGCATCAAATTTACTATTTTAGGTTGGGTATTTAGCTAAACCAAATCCCAGTTTTACCATTAAAGTTACAAATTTACCAAATGATAAATTCAGAAAAAGCAACTTTTGCCTGCGGCTGTTTTTGGAAAGTAGAAGATACTTTTCGCAGCTTAAAAGGAGTAATTTCAACTTGTGCCGGCTACACCGGCGGTCATTGGCCAAACCCTTGTTATTTAGACGTTTGTGCTCGCGTCACCGGCCATGCAGAAGCGGTGCAAATAGAATACGACGCGAATATTATTAGTTATGAGCAATTATTAGAGGTATTTTGGAATTGCCATGATCCAACACAATTAAACCGGCAAGGGCCAGATCGAGGTGAGCAGTATCGTTCGGCGATTTTTTACCATACAGCAGAACAGGAAAAATTGGCCAGAGAATCAAAGCGAAAATTACAGATTTCGGGCCGGTATGATAAAGAAATTGTGACGCAAATAAAGCAGTGCGGTGAGTTTTATTTAGCCGAGGAATATCACCAACAATATTTAGAAAAAAAACGCCGATTATCGTAGGGGCCGGTGTAGGATATAAAAATTTCATAAACCGGCTTTTTGCAGAAGATTTTGGTAGAGAGACAAAAGTTATTTGAAAAACCCGATTTCTTTTGTTGGGAGAAATGACTCATGCCGTTACCCCTTCCCAGCGGCGCAGGTGGAGTGCCTGTATGCAGACCACCCAAAAGGGGCAACCACAGCCACCGTTTGCCCCTACAGTTTTATTTATGTTATTTGCAATAGCAAATTAAACCTAATTAACCAAAAAAATATCCTTATAGCATCAAAATCAGCAAAAAAAGCCGGTTGTTCAAACAAACCGGCCCACAACTCATCAAAAAATCCCATAAACCCCACCTAACTAACAACGTAACCGGCGAGAAGAACCAACCAAAGGACGACACCGGCCCCCCGTACAATCCAAATGCAACTCATGCCAATACAAAGTAGGAATAGCCCAACCACGATCCCCCGCGTGTTCCCTACTTAAAAATTCTGATTCCAAATAATCACTTGGAGACTCATAACGCCGGTTACGCCAATAAGGAACCGTAAACGAACCAAACGCCTTACGATACTCATCCGAATCAAGCATTTGAGACACCATCGCCCCCACACCCTGACGAATTAAAATATCATCATAAAAGCGAATTTCCGACTCATCATGCAACGCCCGACCCAAAAAATGTTTAAACGCATTCTCAATAAACTTAATATTAGAACTGCATTCATAAAAACACTTTAAATAAACCGGCGACACCGCCAAATTTTTCAAAAAATGCCGAATCCCCAATTTACCCTTAATAAACCCCTTTTCCAAATCAGCCATTTGCTTTCTTTCAAAAGCATAAGGTTGACGTTCTAAAACCTGCGAATAAATTTGCCGTAAAATAGACTCCCTTTCCTCCGCCGAAGCCGTATGACTTGTTTTAATCGCTTGCGTTAACATAATACCCCTCCCAACTGCTCAATTACGAACAACTTCCTAGACCCTACTTTGTCAAACTTTGTAATAGATGCTACACAGATAGAAACGCCAAAATATTAAAAATTTACAGGCATTTTTTGCATCGAAGCCATCAACTTCGGAGGCAAATCTAAAGTTTCCAACATCATATCTAAATAAGGATTAATCAACTGTTGAGCCGGTGCCGGAAAATGTTCATTAACAACATCTTGCAAACAACGGTACGCCACCAAACAATTAGCATTTTGCCGATAAGCACTCAAAATATTTGCCTGCCAAAAAAACAAACTTTCCTTAAAAAACTTTTCATCATCCCGCAAAATCGACAAAGCAATATAACGCAAAGCCTCATTCATATCATAAACACAGCGCTTGCCATGCTTTTGCATCACATCAGGATTAAGAGGCAGATACTTTTTCAGCGCCAACTGTACCAATTTTTCTCCCTTATCTCGCAACAAATTATAAGTTTGTACCCGATTAGAAAAGCTTTTTAAATAGCGCTGCACCGGCTGAAGTTCTGCCGAAGTTAAATAACGTCCCTCACTAGAGAGTGCCAGTTCTTCCAAAGTTGAATTAAGACTACCCATTTTTCTGTCCTTTTTTAAACCCCACCTTTAGTTTCAGGCAAACACAAATTTATCGCAAGCAATTGATGTAATTTTTAACATCTCCAGCCCCGTCCGTATTAACTTTTATTAAAAAACATTTCTAAACATCAGTATTTTTACGGATAATTTATCCTTACTCCAGCAACCTAACTTATGCCCAAATCAGAAAATCCAGCCGCAAAATAATAAGCCGGCATAGCTTCCCCCAAATGTAACTCCCAGTATTTACACCGTTGTTGCCACTCTTCCACCCGCTGCTTTAGCAACAATTCTTCATTAAGTTTTGTTAACAAATAAACCCTCTCCAACTTGCCCTGCGCCGGTGCCCGCTTCATTTGCGGATAAGATTCAGAAATCAGCCGCCACAACGCCTCTAATTGTTCAGCTTGTTCGTCTAAAAAAACTTGGCTACTTTGATAGCGTTGCTTTTTCGCCAAAAAATACTCCTTCCCCCGCGCCTCAACAGAAATAGAAGCCGGCTTAGCCTCCACCGGCACCATTTTCAACAGAAACTCACCCTTCCCCCCCAAAAAACTTAACTTTTGAGAATATTCATCCCGCCTTGCTTGCAAATGAGAAACTAAAACCTCAAGAGAAACAAAACTACTACCAAACCGCAAAGGCAAAACCACCCCTTGCCCAAACAACTCACAAATCACCCGATCATGGCACAAAACCGCCTGCAACAAATCCTCCTCATTCTGTTGAATTTCCTCCAAAACAATCCCCCTTTCCACAACCGCCGCCAGATCCTCAACAGCAACAACCTCTAACCCACCCTTCATGCCGGTTGGCAAAACAAAATCAGACGCTGGCAACTTTATTAAACCGTACACATAAATCGCAGCCATAATTAATATTTCCCCATAGATTTTTACACCCTATCTAGTTGCGCTCATCCTCCTAAAAATAACAGCGATAAAGCGCAACTACATACCCGCATCTCTATAACCCCTCAAATCCCAATTACACATCATTATAATCAATTAAACGCCAACCAAAACCCAACTTAATAACCACCGGCACCCCCTCAGCCCCGAAACCGCAATATTCCACCTCACAACCATTCAGCAACAAACCCACCTCTGGCAACAACAAAACCTGTTTTCTTAACCACTTCATCAAACTACCAACCGGCACAAAATCCCCCAACAAACCACACTCACCAGACTGCACCATCGCATCATTAACAACCGGCATCCCCCGCCACATCAACACATCACCCGTCCTTAAATCTAAACTTCTCTTCAAAACCCCCGAACTTCTCTCCTTAACAACCAAAACCGGCACCAAACAAAACACCCCATTTCGCCAGCCTAAAGACGGTTGCAAAACCCTCGCCCCTACCCCACCAACCAACTGCATAACAACCTCAGAACAGCCAATAAGCTGCCATAAAAGCCGCTGTCTAAAATCCTCCAACAAAACCCTTTCATCCCTCAAAAAATCCCGCAAATAACAAGCCAAATTCACCACATCTAAAACCCCAGTATTTGCCCCATTTTCCTCCAAACAATCCACCATCAAACCCGCAACCTGTTCGGGTTCCTTCAATGCCAAATTCCCCACCGGCAAATTCATCAAACCATCATTCATCACTCCTTCAAAATAATTCTTTCCCAAAACCGAACCCTGCAAATTCAGCCCCTCATCCGGCTCCTTAAAATTCTCATCCAAATTCATCACCCCTTCCAAAAAATCCCACGCCAAACTCACCCCAAATTCTCCCGAAGCCCATTGATTTTGGGGAAACAAAGCCTTGCTTACGAACCCCTCAAAAAAAACATCAAACTTCTCGTAAACCCGGAAAATTATCTGCTGTAATGTTAGCAATAAATTTTCTGAAAAAACACAACCCCGCCCCAAAAAACCGCCCTTAAACTTAATCAGAAGCGGCGTAAACTGCCCGCCATCAAATACCTCACCAGTCCCCAAATCAACCCCCCAACAACCCTCAGCAGTTTTTACTTGCAACACCGGCACCAATCGTAAAATTCCTATTTTCCAATCTTCCTCAACATTCAACTTAACCTCAGCTTGCACACCCCCAACCAAACGCATAATATCAGGAGAACTTTTTGCCAAAAACCACAGCAACCGCCGCCCCAAATCTTCTATCAAAACATACCGAGAAGAAAAAAGCACTACGCCTTCATAATCCTGTTTTTTCCCATTCAAAGCTTGCACAACCTCGCAAACTTCCTCAGTTAAATAAGGCAACAAATTCTCAGGAGTTGGCTGCAAATGGGCCGGCCAGCCACCCTCCGGCGAACTGACCTGCTCTACCATAACCATCAGCCGGTGCATAGCTTCCACCGCATCAGATCCCACCGCACCCATTTTGTGTAGCCGCATCTTTCTGAAGTTATCAGGAAGCTTAACAATAGTTTTTAAATGTTCACTTTTCATTGACTCGTAATTTACTCTTGTTCTTGAAAGTTCAAATTAATATCAACCTGAAAATTATAGAGATAATTTTTATCTTCCGTAAAACTCGCCAACAGCAAATTATTCTTACCGCTGCCGGCCAAAGCCGTCGTTATTTTTGGCCCATTCAAATAACCCAAATGCTTGCCTTCCTTATCCAAAAACCAAATTTTGCCTTGAGGCGTTCCCAAAACCCAGCCATCAGGAATAGGCGCAGCTAAAGTCGGCACAGATTCTAACAAAATTCGCGTCACTTGATAAGGCTTTAACCGAATGCGATAAGCCGCAGGAGTGGAGCCTTTTTCAATCCCCAAAAGCGTGTAAGGTTCGTTGCCCTGAATAAGATTTTCAAACACCAGCGGCACAGCAATCGAAGTCAAATACTGACATCGCCGGTTATAAATTTTAAACACCGTTTTTTTCTTTTCCAAATCAGAAAAAACCACCGCAATATGCCGACGATCTAAAAAAAATAAATGCGATAAATTTTCAGTCTTCAGCGGCAAACTTCGCACCGGCACACCATCACCACCCTCCTGACAATCTTGCCAATTTAAAAGCGAATAAACATCTAAAACCCCATTTTTTGCCAGCGCTAACCATCGGCCCCCCGGTTCCACCGCCGCCTGATAACCATCAGACACCAACCCCACAATTTTTTGCGGCTCCCAAACACCAGCCCTCAACCAAAAAACACCCCCCGTAGTCATCACCAAACAACCACCCGCAATCACTTGTAAACCACAAACCTGCAACCCTAAATCAACCTCCCTCCGAGGAGTCGAAAAACTGTCCCAAACCCAAACAAAACTCCCCCCAGCCGCACAAATCACCGGCCCACAACAACTTAAAAAACTCGAAGCTAACCTAAGCGTTTTTCGCTGAACTTCCGGCAAAGGTTTCAAGTGCAGTAAATCCTCAGAATCACTCCCCAAAGGCACCCTTTGATATTTCAAAGATTTAACCGCCGGATCATCCAAAGCCTCACGCAAAGCCTGAGCCATTTCCGCAGCACTACTGTAACGGCGAGCCGGCAATTTTTCCAGAGACTTTTTAACAATAACTTGCAGAGACAAAGGCCAAGTTTGAGGAACCTCTACACGTTCATTTAAATGCGCCCACATCAACTTGCGTGGCATTCCCACAAAAGGCCGATTTCCCATCAGCAATTCAAACAACATAATACCCACAGCATACACATCAGAAACCGGCGAATAAAGACCATAAAAACGTTCAGGAGCCATATAAGCAGGCGTGCCCATTGCCAAATCGTGAGAAAGTTCTTGATGAACCCCAATATTTTGCTTTTTCTGCACGCGAATTGCCAGCCCAAAATCAGAAATTTTCGGAAGCCAACCGGCACTCCCCAAACTCAGCAAAATATTATCCGGCTTCATATCACAATGCACAATTCCTTGGCGATGCGTATATTCCAAACCCGACAAAATACCAATCACCAAACGCAAAGCTTCCGCCAATTTTAGCCCATTGTCTTGTTCCATCAAATTGCGAAGCGTTCCCCCCTCGCAATAATCCATCACCAAATACCTACCCGTCGCCGTATGTTCCAAAGCCAAACAGCCAACAATAGCTGGATGACGTAGCGTAATCAACGACCACAATTCACGCAAAAACTTATTCGTGGGAGAATTATGATGGCTCAGTTCTTTAAGCGCCACAATTTCGCCAGTCGGGCGAATATTCGCACAAAAAACACGCCCAAATTGACCTTGACCAATTTGAGATAAAATTCGATACTTAGAGTGCTGCTGGCCGCTAGAAGCAACCCCCTCAGCCTGCGAAGTCAAATTCTTTACCATCCCACACGCCCCAAAGATCGCTATTACCGGCAAGCCTTCGCCAAGCATCAGAGCTTTGATGCCGTTTCAGTTGAGTTGTATTAAGAGTATCACGCTTCGCCACCCCAGAGGAGAATTTGGCATCTGTGCGCCCCAAGTCTCGAAAAAACTTCCCCACACCGGCTTGTTGAATATTGCAAATTTAGTCACAATTAGCCCCAAGCGTGAAAATTTTTCTCGGCAGATATATCTTAGTATTAATACTGTTTGCTTTTCTGCCAATAGCTGCGCCCGTCCCAGCTAAGAAAAAAAACATTGCAAAAACCACCCTTTGGAAAACCACCCTCACCCCTATCAACGCGCGAAAATATGGCAAAAACAATTAGATTAGACCCCCTCGCCTTAGAGACTTCAGTTAAAACCAATTCAAACATTCTCTCCGCTTTAATCGCCAATGAACTAAACGTTTTAAAAGAATGTGGTGGGCGAGGAATGTGTGCCACTTGTCACGTTTATATTAAACAAGGAATGGACGGTTTATCACCCGTTCAACGCCGCGAACAGCGAACCCTAGAAGTCATTACCACCGCCTCCACAAACTCCCGTCTTGCTTGTCAAGCACGAGTCTTAGATGAAGGCGTCATCGTTGAAGTCCCCACCGGGATGTATATCAACGCCATTCAAGATATTAACGCCCTCATAGGACGTCGTGCAGAACAAAATCTTTTGCACCCAATCACCGGCCAAGTAGTCGTAGAAGCCGGTAAATTAATCACTCGTTCTGTGATCAGCCAACTAGAAGAAACTCGCCTCCAAGTTGGGCAATATCTCGCCCAAACCCGCGATGCTTAAACATTTTTTCCCCCTCTAGCCCGTACAAAAAAGCCAAAACTATGTTAACTCAATTTGCCCGCTTGACTGTAGCCGCCGATGGACGCTACGCCACCCCCGAAGAACTACAATTTTTAAAAGATTATTTCAAATCTTTTAATCTCCGCCTCAGCGCTTATCAAAAAATTCGCGCCGCAGAACCCGAAATTCTCCGCAAAGTTCAAGCCAAAATTCAATCCATAGATCCGACTTTATTTCATAGCGGTTCCCAAGATGTCACCAATAAATGGAAAATTGATACAGTGCGAGTTTTGCGCCACACCGCCGCCGCCTTACTCTTCAACGATAGAGACAGATTTAAAGAGCAATTTATTACCTGGTTTCAAACCATTTTAAAAGCCATGAACGTTGAGCGCAGTGCCGATCTGACTTATCAAGTTATGCTAGAAGTTATCTGCCAATATTTAACCCCAGAAGAAGCCGCCCTTTTTGTCCCCATTTGGGAACTAAACCGCATTAAAGCTTAAGTTATCAATAGTCATTTGTCATTGATCAAATGACTATTGACCATTAATTATTGACTTAACAAAAGGCTCATAATTTCCTCGTCATTTTTGCCCTCTGTTATCCAAACATCCACCGGCTTAAGGCGGTCAGCCAAACCCAAAAGAAAACGGTTTGTCTCTGCCTTTAAAGACTCGCAACTCGTTTGCACACAATGCAACTCTCTGCCCGTCAGTTGGCTAAAAAATGAACTCAAAATCCCCGCCTCTAAATGGCATACCGGACGATTAGTAGGGGGCGCATATTTCGCATAGGGAGAATGGGTAATTCTCACCTCTAAAAACCCATTTTGATAATATTTTTGTTCCAGCGCCAAACTTCCCCAGCCCAAAGTTTTCCAACACTGTTGTAAACACTGCACAAACTCCACCATTTCCATTGTCGCCAGCGGTTTCCCATAATACTCACTCACTTCTTCGGAAAACCGGCCATAAAAATTTTTACCCCACCACCGGCCACAATTAAACAACACCAGACGCGCCGCTTGGCCGGTTTCTTGTTCCAAACCCAGATACATTGCCTCAATTAAAGTTTCCGGCAAAGCAAGTAATCGATCACCCCGCCGGTTTTCCAGCAAACCTAACTCTAAATCGCCACGAATATAAGCACTTGCTGCAAAATAATTCCCAGGAATTCTACGAGACTCAAGCAAATCCGACATTGTAATCATAACAGTTTCCCACCCAAAAATTCACAAACCTACAACACCTAAAGACCTTGCCAACCACTCACCAACCTCTCATCCCATCCCCCGTCTCCGACAAGACAAGACGGCTAACAATTCTGGGAGAAGCAGTTAAAAATCACCCCTTTCTTAAACGCGAAAAGGAGTTAGGGCGCTAGGTTATTCTAACTTTAAAATACCCTGACTCCCGGCCATTTCATCCTTCTATAAGCATTGTCTTTGACTTACTTAAAAACGGCTGAAGCAACGCCAAGGCCGGCGGAGCCATCAGCGTTTTAAGCTGATTTTGCAACAATTGATAAAGTTTCGTTTCAATTTCCATTGATTGATGAGTTTGGACAAGACCTTTCAACCAATCAAGTAAATTCGTTTCTAAATATTGGGCATCATTCGTCAACATTGCCATTGCACTATAACGCAACACCAACACCCAATGCTTCAAAGACCGCTCCAAAGTTTCTTGAGGAACCTGTGGAAAAGCCGCCACCAACTGATCCGCAATCGGTTGAAAAATCTTCACCTCATTCTCTCGCAAAAATTCATAAGTTTTGAGGCTTTGAGCAATATTAATCGCATATTGTTTAAACGCCTCAATTTCTTCTGGTTTCAAGTAACGAGTTTCGGCCTCTTCTATGAGGGTTTCTATTTTTGGGTGCATCTCTTTAAAAAAAAAGGGGTAATCAGTTTAAAAGCCTCTCCCAATCGCAACTTTTTCTCGTCAGCCCCAAACTGTCTGCTATGACTTGGGCTAGGGCTTAGGAATTTATTGTGCCAAAGAGAGAATTTTTTCCTAGCCGTTTTCAAACTTCAAAAAAAGCCATTAAAACAGATCCATAAGATCCGCCAGCGTCGATTGTTTTTGGGTTTCAGCAGTTTTTACAGACACCGCCCGCAGCGGTTTTGTAGCCATTGCAACCATTGGAGTTCCCTCCCAAGGCAAAGCGCCAAAAAACTCCCGCACCGTCACCGTAAAAGGCAGCGGATCTCCGGGCTGCATTTGTTGCAACTCCACCGGCTGACCGGCCCAGTTACACTCTCCAAAAAAAGCCTCAACAGAAAGTTTTAACCAAGACGAATCCTTACCGTTTTTAACTTTCCCATTTTGACTTAAAGAACTCGAATTCATTTCAATCGCTCCCCATCCAGCAAGCGTTTTTGAATATCGCGGGCCGTTGCGCCTTCATTAAGCCAAAAAGACGCCGCATCAATGCGATCTTTATTCCCCAGCAAAAACTTACAATAAGTTTCCCCCATCGAATAACACTGAATTTCAATACAGTTTAAAGGCTTTTTCACCAAACTGCTAAAAAACCCAGAAAACAAACCCGCATAAAGAAAACAAACCGGTTTCCCCACATCTCCCAAAGTACGAGCCACCGCCGAATCAAACAAATTGATAAAAATAAACCCTTGTTTGCGGTCACTCATATCAACCTCCCACCGGCCCCAACCTTGAGCCGTAAAAGGCCACCACCAAGTTTCCAACAAAAACATCAAATTAGAATTGTGGATATCACGGTCAAATTCTTTTTCAAACCAATCTCGAAAAACCAGCGCATCACGAGTTCCCCACTGAGTGCCAATGGTGTACATAATCACGCTAGAAGCATTACCCACTTCTTCTTCCAAACCTTCTTGTAACCCAATAATAAAATCTTCACTTGTGAAGATATTTCGGCTATCATTCCAATCGGTAATAATGCCGGTAGAGTTATCCATTTGGAAAAAATCTTGAAATCCATAATGGTTATGCTTTTTAGGCCGCTTACCCTTTTGGGAGTGGCGCTCTTGAGCAGAAGCAGGTTTTATCGACGTTTCCCGGTTCGGGGCCATAGTCATATTTGGAACGCTCCTTGATGGGATCACTGGCTGTGAAAACAAAGCAATAGATATCGCTCTTTAATTTTAATCCTGATGCTTGATTTATGGTTCATTTCTTTATATCTGTGAAACAGCAGCATTTCTCGTCACGAGAAGAACCTGCTCGCTCAAGCTCTCCCCCAAGCGCGTCGTCGAACCGCCGTCTACAATATGTTATCTTTTCAGCAAAACGCGAAATTATATACAAAAATGGTTAAAAATCACGCTTGCATAGCCATAGGCATTAATCATTATCAGTGCTTCGCCCCCTTAAACTACGCGCTTCACGACGCTGAGGCACTATACAATTTTTTGGTGAGCGAAGTCAGCATTGGTGGCGAGGGCTGTGTGTTAATGACCGACTCTTCACCGGCCTATGGCGAGTCTTCCACCCATCCCAACCGCGAAAATATTCTCCAAATAATAGACATTGTTTGCCGAGAAAAACTGCAAAAAGATGATTTATTATGGTTCTTTTTTAGCGGCTATGGCGTCAGCTACCAAGGGCAAGATTATTTAATGCCAGCTTATGGCGATCCAGCAGATATCCCCGCTACCGGCATTGCCATGCAAGAGTTATTTGCCACCCTCAAAAATGCCAACTCTCAAATGGTAGCCGTCTTGTTAGATATCAACCGCGTATCAGGAATAGCAGGTTCAGAAGTTGTCGGCAAAGAAACTTTGGAACTCGCAAAACGCTATGAAATTCCGACGCTGCTTTCTTGCCAAAGTGAGCAATTTTCCCGCGAGGCGAGAACCCTACGGCATGGGTTGTTTGCAGCTTGTTTGTTGGATGGGTTGCGTTATAACCGCTGTCTTAATTTAGAAAGTTTAAGCCAGTATTTAACCCGCCGTTTGCCGGAATTATGCGAACACCATAATTTGCCGATACAAGAGCCGGTTAGTTGCATTTATCCCGATGTCAAAGGGCAGTGGTTAATCTGGCCCCAAAATCAAGTGGTGGCGGCTTCTGCGTCGCTGAATGGTTCTCGAAACAATCAGCCCTCTAATAATGGTTCGCGTCCTGTTTCTAGTGGCCCTTTGTACCGAGATGTCGGTTCTGATCAGCCTCCACTTAGCAATACTGTCCATAGCGAGTTAAAAAATACCAAACCTCTCCCCTCCCCCGTCCCCGCGTCTCCTCTTCCCCCCGTCTCAAAATCTAAAAATCCTCCCGTCTCGGTGTCTCCTCTCCTCTGGGGTGGTGCTGGGTTGTTGGTTTTGCTTTTGGGGGTGCTGGTTGGCCGGACGGCGTTTGTTTCCCCAGTACCCTCGACTGCACCGGCTCGTCCCTCTGTCGCCTCTAGGGTCGATGATCAGAAGCCTGATCCTTCTTCAGTTGAAGTTAGCGAAGCTACACCGGCTGCGGTGGCTGAAAAAACACCCAAAAATAATAATTCTCTACCATCAACAGCGGCTTCCCAAAAATTGCTCGACCAGGCCGTGCTTTTGGTGGAGCCGGTCTCAGCATCCCGGTTTAGTTATGCCATTGCTAAAGCTAGTCAAATTCCCCCAGGGGATGCTCTTTATCCAGAAGCGCAGCAAAATATTCAGCGCTGGTCCTCTGTAATTTTGGATATTGCTAAGGGTCGAGCTAAACAAGGCAATTTTTCGGGGGCCATCGCGGCGGCCAAATTGGTGCCAAAAAGTCAAGAGGCTTTAAATCAGCAGGCCCAAGCTTTGTTAGGGCAATGGCAAAGTCAGTTTCAGCTACAACAAGCCAACCAGCAACGGTTACGAGTGGCGAGCGCTTCTATCCGTCGGGGTTCGCTAGACTCCTATGTGCGGGCAATTGCTAGTGCTCGTCAAATACGGGCCGGTCAGCCAAGTTACGCCCAGGCTCAGGTTTTGATCGGCCAGTGGGGTCAGGAAATTTATAACATTGCTCTTTATCGTGCGGCGCGGGGCCGGTTGAGTTCTGCAATTGAGGCGGCTTCTTTGGTGCCAAAAGAGGCTGCCGTTTATTCTCAGGCTCAAAAATCAATTCAGCAATGGCAAAGGCGTTAAAAAGCCGCCCATTTCCATTTTCCATCTAGGCGCGGGTATGGGGACTTCTCCCCTACCCCATTGTCAATTCCTAATTTCTATTTAAGAGGAATTTCTATTTGAAACTCTCTGCCTTGTTTAGAGCGAGAAAGATAGTGGAAGTTTCCTTTGTGTTTTTCGACGATGATTTGATAGCTTATGGCTAGTCTTAAGTTGTCATTGTTTCCCTCTGGTTTGGTGGCTGCATAGATGGCATTCAAGGCTTTGTTAATTATTTCTTGCGGCAGTCCGGGGCCGTTATCGGCTATGGAAATGCGAATCCAAGGGACATCATCGCTTTTTCTTTGGTTATTTTCTGTTTGATGGGCGATTGCTTGGCTATTGATTAATTCGGTTCGGATGGTAATTTGGTTGGGATTTTCTTTAATTTCTACCAGGGTTCTTTGTCGGTCTCTTTCTTCTAAGGCTTCAATGGCGTTAGTGAGCAAGTTCATAAAGACTTGATTGAGGGAGCCAGGGTAACATTCAACTTCCGGCAAATTGCTATAGTTTTTGATAATTTGTATCCCCGGATAATCAGTTTTGGGTTTGAGCCGGTGGCTTAAAAGCATTAGGGTACTTTCTATTCCGTCGTGGATGTTAACCGGCTTCATTTCTGATTCGTCAACGCGGGAAAAAACTCTTAAAGACTGAACAATATCGCAGATCCGCTCGGCTCCGACTTTCATGGAATTTAGCAACTTTGGCAAGTCTTCAAGGATAAATTCTAAATCGATTTCTTCTTGCTTTTCGTTGATTTGGGTAGTGGCTGCCAGCGAGTTATTCACATAAAGGTTGAGCAAATCAATGAGGTCTTGGGAGTAGGTGGTGGCGTGGGAAAGGTTGCCGTAAATAAAGTTGATTGGGTTATTCATTTCGTGAGCTATACCGGCCACTAACTGCCCCAAAGTTGACATTTTTTCACTTTGAATTAATTGGGTTTGGGTTCGTTGTAGTTCTTGGATAGCTACTTCTAGTTGGTGGGCTTTTTCTCTTTCTCTGGCTTCCGATTGTTGCAAGGCTGCGTTTAATTTTGCCAGTTCTTCGGCGTTTCTCAGCACAATTGTGATGATGGCGTTTCTTAATTCGAGGGCGGCGTCTATTTCACATTCTTTCCAAGGTAATGATTTGGCTTTGACTATTTCTTTCCATAATTCAAAAGATTTACGCGGCGAAAGTCTCACTGTCCCGTCTTCTTCTATTTCTACGCTTTTGCTAGGGTTGCCGGCCCAGTGTACGGTTTGAAGGACTTCGGGCCGAAACCAGATAACATAACTATTTTGGGTGGGAGAAAATGATAGGGCTATCAGTCCGCTGCCGGTTTCTTTAAAGTCTTCTGCCGGTTTATATTCTTTGGCAAGACAGTCTGTGGCATATAACAAGTTGTGGTTAAGTTTTTTGTGCAACCACTTTGTTAAGCCTTGTAATTGTTCGGTTTGGGGGGTTTCTCCCAAGGTTTCCCATTTGTCGCCGGCTTTGATGATGGCTCCTGTGGCTCCTACAACATCTAGCAAATTGGGTTTATGTTTCAATAATCCGTCTATGTAATCTTTTTCATTGCTCATGTATTCAATTAATTTGGCATTAATTGATTTTAAGCTAATTTGATATTCGTAATCTTCATTTTGTTTTTTGGAGGCAATTTCAAAGGAAATGACTTGTCCAATAAATTCGCAGGCTTTACGAATTTCATAGGAAACGTATTTTGGAGTTTGGTGATGACAGGCTATCAATCCCCACAGTTTTTGCCCTTTTAATAGGGAAATGGACATGGATGCTCTAACACCCATATTTTGCAGATATTCTATATGCAGGGGTGAAACACTCCTCAGCACTGCGTTGCCAAGATCGAGGGGTTGATTGGTCAGGGGGTTGTAGCGAGGTATCAGTTCTACCGCCTCATAATTGACATCTGCTATTAATCTCAGCGCGTTATAAGTATAAAGTTCTCTTGCTTGTTTGGGAATGTCTGAGACAGGGTAATGCAAGCCTAAAAAGGGTGCTAGGTTTTCTTGTTTGGCTTCGGCTATGACTTCTCCGTTGTGATCTGGGTCAAATCTGTACACCATGACACGATCAAAGCCGGTTAGTTGTTGCACTTCTTTGACTGCAATTTCGCACATTTTTTGCAGGGTTGTGGCGTTTTGCAGTTTGGTGGTGGAGGATCTGACTCGATGGTAAAAGCTTAGGAAATTGTCGGTTTCTATCGCTAATTCTGGCTCTAATTCTAAGATGACTGCTCCCCCAGAACGGTGAATAATACCGTTAAATGGGGTTTTTGTTTTGTCTAGGGATACGTTGATTTTGATTGGATTAACTGTTTCTATATTTTCGTGTTCTACATAAGATTTTATCTGATTAATTTCCTCATCTTTTAGCAAAAAGCTTAACTGTTCGTTGAGCAAATCAAGACTTGGTATCCCCAAGAATTTTGCTGTGTTATTGCTGACTTGTAATATTTTTAAATCTGGTTCTTCCAACACCATCATAATGCCGTGCGGCTGGATAGTTCCGGGGAGGTGTATAGGTTCTCGGTCGCAGTTTGTTAAATCAAATTCTTCTTGTTCTCTGCTGATAGTTTCTGGTGGGTTCATATTTTTAGCTTATCCTTTTGACATCGCCAATTCACAGGTTTTTTGGCTATTACAACCTTTACATTAGTTTATTTTTACTGGGCCGAAAAGTCAAGATAAAAAGTGTTCGGGGCGTTTGTTTGCTTTGAAAAAGTACCTTGATGAACAAACTTATGCTTTGACTAGAAAAGTTTTATATTATTGCCAAAACAACTTTGCTGGTAAACCGCCTGGGTTTTCATTTTTTGGGAAAAGTTTTGTTGAAGTTGACCTCGCTCAATGCTTTTTAATAAAAGTCTTGATGGTTGAGGCTTAAATTTTTGCTTAATTATATACTTTTATGCTCCAAAAAGCAATCTTGACCGCCCCGTTCCAAAAAGACGGTGCGCTCTCTAATGATTTGCATTCAAAAGCTTGATAAACCGAATGCTATAAGTTTAAACGTGCTTTGCCCCGTTCTTGGAGACTGTGAGGGCACAATTTGGATGAGAGTGGATTGTGGGTATCTGAATACAAAATTCCGTCCCTCGATCAATTTGAGAGTGACACTCAAAACACCCGCCGTGTTTATCGACAACAATTTGCCGGCTAATAGATAAACCCATGCCGGTGCCTTTGCCGATTTCTTTGGTGGTAAAAAACGGTTCAAATATTTTAGCTCTGACTGATTCTGGCATTCCGGGGCCATTATCTGCAATTTGGATACGAACATAGGGGATACATTCGTCTGAAAAGTTGTCCGAGTTGGGATCAAGAAAACGCTGGCCGGTGACTAGAGAAGTGCGGATCGTAATTTGGCTGGGTTTAGCTTGAATATCTGCGAGTGTGCGTTGTTTGTCGTATTCATCGAGGGCGTCAATGGCGTTGCTAATGACGTTCATAAAGACTTGATTAAGCGAACCGGCATAACATTCCACCAAAGGTAAATTGCCATATTCTTTAACCAGACGAATTCCGGGGCGATCTGGCTTGATTTTGAGCCGGTGATGGAGAATCATCAGGGTGCTGTCGATGCCTTCATGGATATCAACCGGCTTCATTTGTGATTGTTCGAGGCGAGAAAAATTGCGTAATGAGAGAACAATTTGACGGATGCGATCAGCCCCGACTTGCATAGAGGAAAGCATTTTTGGCAAGTCATCGATAACAAAATCCAGTTCCATTTCTTCGATAAGTTGCTCAATTTCTGCATCCGGGTTAGGGTAACGTTGCTGATAGAGTTGCAAAAGTTCGAGCAAATTGTTGGCGTATTCAGTGGCGTGGATGAGGTTGCCGTTGATGAAGTTAACGGGGTTATTAATTTCGTGGGCAACACCGGCCACCAACTGCCCCAAACTTGACATTTTTTCGCTTTGGATAAGTTGGGTTTGAATTTGTTGTAAATTGTCTAAAGTTTCGGCGAGTTGTCGGGCGTGGGCTTTGGCAGAAGCGGCGGCGGCTTGGCTTTGTTCGTAAAGTTCTGCTTGCTGGATGGCGATGGCGGCTTGACTGGCTAATTGTTGGAGGGTATGAATTTCATAACTGTGCCAGTGGCGGGGGGCTATGCAGGAGTGAGCAATGAGTAAGCCCCACAATTGATCGTCCATATTGATCGGCACAATTAGATTGGCTTGGACGTGGAATTTTTGCAAAAATTCCCGGTGACAGGGGCTTATATTCTCCTCTTCAATGTTGTTAATTGCCCTGGTTTTTCCGCGTAAATAATCGCTGACACATTCTTGGGGGAAGCACTCGCCTTTAGTTTCTATTCCTAATACTGAGGAGCATTCGTTGGTTTTGTCTTCAAAGGTGACTTGTCCGCTGCGGTCGGATTTTAACTGATAAATCACTACTCGGTCTGCATTGAGGAGGTTTCTTACTTCTTTAACGATGGTTTGGAGGATGGTTTGGAGGTCTAGGGTGCTGCGTATTTGGTTGGTGATTTGTTTGAGGGCGTGGGTGAGTTCGAGGCTTTGTTGTAGTTGGGCGGTGCGTTCTTTTACTTGGTTTTCTAGGTTGGCGTTGAGTTGCTGTACTTCTTGATAAAGCAGGTATTGTTGAATTGCCATTGAGAAGTGATTGCCCAGGGCTTTGGCGAGTTCTAGGTCGTCAGCTTTCCAGGGGCAAGATTGGCCTTTTTTCGTTTCTCGTTTGGGTTCAAAGGTTTGTCTGGGACGTTGCGGTTTTTCGGGGGTTGGATAGTGGCCGGCCCACCATTTTTCTATTTCAATTTCGTTGCGAAAGATGCTGAGGTAGCCGATAAATTGATTGCGATAGTGCAGGGGGATGATGATCAGTCCCCTGATGGGGGTGGTTTCAAAGGCTTTGATCAGGGTTTGAAGTTCGGGCTGTTTGTAGATGTCTTTGATGGCAATTGGTTGGTTTTTTTCCTGGCTTTGAGTCCAAAAGGGGTGTTTTTCGAGGGGTTGATCGGGGGGTGTTGGTTGGTAGCCGGTGGTGAAGAGTTGGTGCGTTTCCCCGATGTAGAGTCTGCCTCCGCTGCCTTTGAGGGCGGCTTTTGTGGCTTCGAGGGCAGTTTCTAGTTGCAGGGTGGGGCTGGCGTGCAGCAGGCTGGCGATGCTGTTGATGGTTGCTTCTCTCTGTTGCTGTTGACGGGCTACTTTGAGCATCGTGGAGTGGGCGATGGCAATGGAGACTTGATCGGCGACTTGTTGAACGAGTTCCAGGTCTTCTTCAAAGATAAGCTGCGATTGGGTGTGGTGGGAGACGAGTAAACCCCACAGGTTATCGCCGTCAAAGATGGGCACGACTAGGGATGATTGAATGCCCATTGCTTGCAGGTAAGCTATGTGGCAAGGGTCTACTGGGCGGTAGTTGACGTTTGATGTGGGTATGGTGTCGCCGTTTTCGCTGCGGTTGGGTACCGACCAGGTGAGTTGTTGGGTACTGACATCAACAATGGAGCGCACTCCTCCTTTTATGAATTGTTCTCTGGCTTGGGGGGGAATGTCGGCGTCGGGGAAATGCAGTCCTACCATTGAGGGCAGTCTGCTGGTATCAACGGATTCGGCGATGACTTGGCCGCTGCCGTCTGCATGAAATTCATAGACCATTACTCGGTCGCTTTTTAGCAGCGCCCGCATTTCGCTGACTGTGGCTGCTAAGATTTCTTGCAATTCTAATGACTGCCTGATGCGGTTGGTCATGCGGTGCAGCAAAACTTCTTGGTTTAGTATTATCTGTTTTGTTTGGGGGTTTTGTAATGTATTCATTGTTGGGGATCTAAGATTTTTTGTTGGATTTAGGTGTTTGTATTTATTAAATTTTTAGGCTTTGTTGCACATCCGTAAAATTCCCTGATTTTTTATATAAATTTCCTAATAGCTCAGGAAATGTGCTTAGTCTTTAGCTTAATGTAAACTAAGGATGGCTGGCAACCGAAAGGTAAAAGATGGCTGGGGATCGCTTTGAGCGCATTTAGGACATAAAATACTGCTATTGCTTTAGTTTTTCC
The DNA here is from genome assembly GCF_025370775.1 of Ancylothrix sp. D3o. NCBI lineage: Bacteria > Bacillati > Cyanobacteriota > Cyanophyceae > Oscillatoriales > Microcoleaceae > Ancylothrix > Ancylothrix sp. D3o. Next base: position 318,255 of record NZ_JAMXEX010000005.1, read on the forward strand.
AGGTAGTGTGCACAGAAGCACCCAATTAACTGCCTACTGTTGTCCTAAGCGGTGGCGTATTTCTAGGCGCACGCTCATTAAAATTTTTCCCAATTGATTTTGGCCTGTTTTATCGGCTCCGCACCCCCAGTAATAATCTCTTGGGGAGTCTTCGACGATGATTTCATCACCTGTTGCTAAAAGCAAGGTTTGAATATCTCTATGGGTGAGAAATTTGGTTAAGACGGCTTCCCGCATAATATTATATTTTGTTTGTTCCCAGTCTGGACGCAAAATGCGACAGGGATCTCGTCCGAGGGCGGCGGCTTCTTGGGGAGTTGGGGCGCTGTGGATCTGGGGAATTATTGCTTCACATTGACTACCGGCAAATTTTTGGGCTTGATAGTAATGTTCTACTGTGGGCCAGTCAAGGCCGCCTAGATGTATGCCATGCGGTGAAAAGTTGGATAAATAACCGTAGGGATCGCTAACTTTATAAAAGTAAATGGTCATTTTATGCGCTGATTGGTTCTGGGGTAAAACTGTTACGTTAGTTTATTGACAGAGTTTAAGTTTTTGTCAAGTTTTTGAACTCGACGCCGATCATCGCCTGTTTGGCTGCGATAGGCATTGAAAAAACCCTCCTATAGCATGACTTATAATGGCTGGTGCTTATTTCTGCTGTTAGTAAAACTTGACGCTAGATGAGGCGGTTGGTTTGTTTGGGGCTTTGGCGGTTGATTACTTGCAAGTTTAATGCAAGGTTTTTGATAAAAATTGATTGAATGCTAATCTCTCAAAAAGGTGTGGGTGATGAAAACGGCTGGTTTTGAAAAAAGTAACCTTGGTTGGCAATTTGGACAAGTTCAGCAACAAGTGGCTGAGTGGGTGGAGTTACAGCTTTCTAAACTTAATTTCAACGGCCAAAAGCAGGCTCCGCCGGGGGAATGGCGTTTAGATTGGCTTGAGGGGTTTTTGCGGGGGATGTTTTGGGTGATTTTGGCTTTGTTGCTTGGTTGGCTGGTTTGGCTGGCTTGGCGGCTGTGGCCGATTGGTTCGCGGCGGTTGCGGGATTTGCTGAATTTTTCGCAGACACCGGCCCCTAAACCGGAGAAACCGATGCCAACGGCTGCTGAATGGCTGACTAAGGCGGCACAGTTGAGGCGGGAAGGTGATTTTGGTTTGGCGGCCCGGTGTCTTTATTTGGCAATGTTACAGCGCTTGAATGACTCTGGTAGGGTTAAGAGCCAAGCGAGCTTAACGGATGGGGAATACCGGCAGTTGTTGAGGGGATTTTCGGGCCGGCAAGGTTGTGAGGTTTTACTTTCGACGCATGAGGCGCAATGTTTTGGGGAAATGCCGATAACGGCGGAGGATTTTGAACGGTGTCAGGAGGCTTTTGGGGAAATTGAAAAGCTATAGGGTTTATAGAAGATGAGTTTTTAATATTTTGGAGGATATAATAATATGAGATTTTCTAATCGGCGAATTTGGTTTTTTTTAGCGCTTGCTGTGGTGCTAATGGTGTTGCTGACGCTGTTAGTAGCACCGGCTAATAATCGTTTAACTGTGGGTTCAACGTATGGGCGTTCTCCTGATGGTTATGGGGCTTGGTATGCCTATATGCAAGAGCAGGGGGTGCCGGTGGTTCGCTGGCAAAAATCTTTTGCGGAGTTGGCGAACAGTCAGCCAGAAAATATTACTTTATTGCGGGTAAATTCGGGGTTAAGTTCGGGCCGGTTGAGTTCTCAAGAAATAGACTGGCTACGGTTAGGAAATAGGCTGGTTGTTTTGGGAATTCGTCAACCAGTTACGGAAGCTAAGTTTAGTTCTATTTTGAAAGCGGATGTGGGAGGGGTGAAAATAGAAACTTCTCGCCGGTTAAACCTGGGTGATATGAAACAAGAAAAAAGTTTATTGGATGATAGGTTTGGCAGTACGGTTTGGCAAAAAACAATTGATAAAGGGTTGGTAATTAATTCTGTTACTCCCCATTTAGGGGCGAATGCTTATCAAGATGAAACGGGTAATTATGAGTTTTTGGCGCAATTGGTAAGAGAAAAAAATCAGCGGATTTTTGTTGATGAATATATGCACGGTTATCGAGATAAAACAGCCCAGACTGAAAAATCAACAGATGATGTTTTTAGTTATCTGTTAAGAAGCCCTGTTTTCATGGCAATTTTACAAGGATTAGTTGTGGTTTTGATTTGGATTTTAGCTGAACGCCGGCGTTTTGGAAAAGCCCAAAGTTTAGTGGTGCCGGTTGTGGATAATAGCGAGGCATATATCCGGGCGACGGCTGGGGTTTTAGAAAAGGCTGAAATGACGGATTTTGTGATGGAAATGCTGGCGAAAGAGGAACAGTTGGAATTCCAAAAAAAGCTGGGTTTGGGGTCAGAATTGCTGCCGCCAAATGTGCTAGTTTCGGCTTGGGTGAGTCAAACCGGCAGGCCGGCTTCGGAGTTGAGTTCTTTGCTGGCAATGAATGCGAAAAAAGCGAAGTTTTCTAAAACTAATTTAAAAAAATGGCTGGAAAAATGGCAAAGGGTGCGGGCAGGGTTATTTCAGGGGTAATTGTGGTGTAGGATAGAATTAACTTTGCCTGCTAAAAAGCTGGTTAATGGTGGAATAAGAAAAAAATTTAGGAATTATGGGGGGTATAAAATATGGCTCAAAGTAATCAAGCATTTACAAATATCCGTCAAGCTGTCAATCAAATTATTGTGGGGCAGCCGGTGTTGATTGAGCAGTTAATTGTGGCTTTGTTGGCGGGGGGTCATGTAATTTTGGAGGGGGTACCGGGGACGGGTAAGACTCTTTTGGCGCAGGTGTTGGCGCGTTTAATTCAAGCGGATTTTCGCAGGATTCAATTAACGCCAGATATTTTGCCGGCGGATATTTTGGGGACGAATATTTTTGATTTGAATACTCGCAGTTTTACGCTGAAAAAGGGGCCGATTTTTACGCAAATTTTGCTGGCGGATGAAATTAATCGAACTCCGCCAAAAACTCAGGCGGCTTTGTTGGAGGCGATGGAAGAACAGCAGGTTACTTTGGATGGGGAAAGTTTGCCGTTACCGCCGTTATTTTGGGTGATGGCTACGCAAAATTCTTTGGAGTTTGAGGGAACTTATCCGCTTCCAGAGGCGCAGTTAGATCGGTTTTTGTTTAAGTTGGTGGTGGATTATCCAGAGGCAAAAGCTGAAAAGCAAATGTTGTTGAATAGCCAGGGTAATTCGACTTCGCGGCGGCTGGATTTAGCGAAGCTTAAACCTATTGCAAATGTTGAGCAGGTTTTGCAGGCGCGTCAGGAAGTCAGAGCGATAAAAATTGCTGATAATGTTGTAGATTATGTGTTAAATTTGGTGCAAAAGTCTCGCAAGCATCCAGATTTGGCTTTGGGGGCTTCTCCTCGTTCTGGTGTGGCTTGGTTGCAGGCTTCTAAGGCTTATGCGTGGTTAAATAATCGGGAGTTTGTGACGCCGGATGATGTTAAGGCGGTAGCGGTTCCTTTGTTGCGTCACAGGCTAATTTTGAAGGCGGAATCAATGTTAGATGGGGTGCAAATTGAGGGGGTTGTGAAGGGGTTATTAAATGGGGTGTCGGTGCCCAGATAATTAGAGGAAAAGCGCTAAATTTAAGTTAAAACCGGGTAATACGTTTTCTCCTGATAATTCTGTGGGAAGATTTCGTATTTCTATTTCTTTTTGGGGCCGGTAAATTTCTACTTGCTGTTGTTGGGGATTAATTAACCACGCCAATTGTACACCGGCCTCTATATATTCTTGCATTTTTTCTCTGAGTATTTTTAGGCTGTCGGTTTCTGACCTTAATTCCATCACAAAATCGGGTGCAATGGGGGGAAATTTGCGTTTTTGTTCTGGTGGAAGTGCTTCCCAACGTTCGCGTTTAATCCATGAGGCATCGGGAGAACGATCTGCACCATTTGGTAACTTAAATACGGTGGAAGAACTGAAGGTATAACCGAGTTTTGTCTGCCGGTTCCAATTTCCTAAATCGATAATTAATTCTGATTCACGATTGCCACTTTCTCCTCCGACTGGTGACATAATAATTAATTCTCCTTTGCTATTTCTTTCAAACTTTAATTCATGGTTGTTTTGACACAGTTCGTAAAACTGTTCATCTGTGAGACGAACGGTATCTAGGTTTAATGTTAAAGGAGTTGCCAACATATCCTTAACCTCAATGCTTGTCAAAATTATATCATGTCACATAAAAAGCCGGTTACTTAACAAATCAGCTTTTCGGCTATAATAAATAGCAAGAAAAATTTTTTATCACATAGCCCAGATAACTAGAGGAAAAGGGATAAATTTAAGTTAAAGTCTGGTAATACGTTTTCTCCTGATAATTCTGTGGGAAGATTTCGTATTTCTATTTCTTTTTCGGGCCGGTAAATTTCTACTTGCTGCTGTTGGGGATTAATTAACCACGCCAATTGTACACCGGCCTCTATATATTCTTGCATTTTTTCTCTGAGTATTTTTAGGCTGTCGGTTTCTGACCTTAATTCCATCACAAAATCGGGTGCAATAGGGGGAAATTTGCGTTTTTGTTCGGGCGGTAGTGCTTCCCAACGTTCGCGTTTAATCCATGAAGCATCGGGAGAACGATCTGCACCATTTGGTAACTTAAATACGGTGGAAGAACTGAAGGTATAACCGAGTTTTGTCTGCCGGTTCCATATTTCCAAATCCGTCATTAATTGTACTTCACGATTGCCACTTTCTCCTCCGACTGGTGACATAATAATTAATTCTCCTTTGCTGTTTCTTTCAAACTTTAATTCATGGTTGTTTTGACACAGTTCGTAAAACTGTTCATCTGTGAGACGAACGCTATCTAGGTTTAATGTTAAAGGAGTTGCCAACATATCCTTAACCTCAATGCTTGTCAAAATTATATCATGTCACATAAAAAGCCGGTTTGTTAAAGAAAGCCGGTTTTGATAAACCAAAAAACAAGCTATAATAAACAGCAATAAACCTTTTTTATCAAATAGCCCTTATGATTCCCTCCCAACGTGGTTATTTACTCCTCATTTTAGGCATACTAATTGCGCCGGTATTAGCTTTAGTTTTTAATCAGCAAATCAGCCTTATTGCCACATTAATTTACGATGCCGTTATTTTACTTTTCATCTTTTTAGATAGCTGGCAAGTGCGAAAACACCGCGCCGAAATAACCCGCCAACCTTTAAACCGGCTTTCTATAGGCAGAGAAAACCCAGTTTTATTATTTGTCAAATCTGGAATAAAAGCAATTAATTTACAAATTCGTGATAATTATCCCCCAGAATTTGAAGTGATTAACCCCATTCTCAAAACCTCTTTACCTGCCAACAATTCCACAGAATTAACATACAATGTTAAACCCTCTCAAAGAGGTGAGTATGAGTGGGGAGATATTCAAGTACGACAATTAGGAAACTGGGGTTTAGCATGGCATCAATGGAAAATTCCAGCAAGTTTTAAAGTAGCAGTTTACCCGGATTTAATCGGATTAAGAGCCTTAACAATTCGCTTAACATTGTTAGGAGCCGGTACGATGACACAAGCCCGGAAATTTGGCACCGGCACCGAATTTGCCGAATTACGAGAATATAATAGTGGCGATGATCTGCGTTTAATTGATTGGAAAGCAACAGCACGCCGACTTGCCGCACCTAGCAAAATGCCCCTGCAAATAAGAGTATTAGAACCCGAACAAGAACAAACATTAATGATCTTATTAGATCGGGGCCGGTTAATGACAGCCCAAGTACAAGGTTTAAAAAGATTTGATTGGGGATTAAATGCCGCCTTATCGCTGGCAATGGCAGGTTTAAATCGAGGAGATAAAGTTGGAGTAACGGTATTTGATCGTAATATCGCTGCCTCGATACCCCCAGAACGCGGACAATCCCACTTTAACAAAATTTTGGAACGTTTAACCCCCCTTCAGCCGGTGTTATTAGAGCCGGATTATGTGGGCGCTGTCACAACTTTTGTGAAACAACAAAATCGCCGGTCTTTGGTTGTCTTAATTACCGATATTGTAGACAGTACCGCCTCAGCAGAATTACTCGCCGCCTTGGTGCGTTTAAAGCCGCGTTATTTGCCGTTCTGCGTGACTTTGCGAGACCCCCAAGTAGATCACATTGCCCACAATTTTACGGCAAATATTCACGAAAGTTATGGCCGCGCCGTTGCCTTAGATTTGTTAGCACAGCGTCAGGTAGCCTTTGCAAAATTAAAGCAAAAAGGTGTCTTAGTTTTGGATGCACCGGCCAACTTAATCAGCGATCAATTAGTAGAAAGATATCTGCAACTCAAAGCAAAAAATCAATTGTAGGGTGGGCTTAGCGTCGAAGTCATAAACCGGGTTTCTTAGTGCGGCTTTTGTTGATAATTTATATTTCTGAGAAACCCATTTTCTTTGCATCAGGCCGGCGCAAACAATAACTCACCAAACCCACAAACAAACTCACCCCAAGCAAATATTTAAGAGGTTCAGGAATAACCGGCGAAGGAGAAATAAACCCCTCAATAATTCCCGCCACAAACAACATCGGCACAATTCCAAACACAAGTTGCGCCGCCTGATAACCATAAAATTTCAAAGAATCACCCAAACGAAACTTGCCAGGAAGCAAAAGCCCCCGCGCAATTAATAAACCCGCACCCCCAGCAAAAAAAATAGCCGGTAACTCCAAAGATCCATGAGGAAAAACAAACGCCCAAAACGGATAAGCTAAATTATTTTGCCCTACCAAAGTCGCCACTGCCCCTATCAGCAACCCGTTAAAAAATAAAATAAAAATTGTATAAATGCCCGCCGTAATTCCCCCCGCAACCGCTCGAAATGCCACCCCAATATTATTGACCATAATACTACTAGAAGCCACCGGCTCTATCCCAATAATCGACCCCATCCATAACTCCCCCCGGTCTCTCACTTGAGATATCATTGACTCAGGCACCATTAGCGGCATAAACCCCGGATCATTCCACGCATACCACCAAGCAATCAACACCCCCAACAAAAAAATCCCCGTTGCAATCGCCGTATAAGCCCATGTTTGCCTAACAATCGCCGGAAAACCCCACAAATAAAACTCCCGTACTGCTTGCCACTCTTGCCGGCGCGAACCCTGGTAAATTTGACTATAACTCCGTGAGGTGAGAGCCTGCAAATCTCTCACAATTGTCTCACCCACTTGATTCGTCCGTGCCCGCGCCAAATCTGCCGAAACAGAACGATATAAACTCGCCATTTCCTGAATTTCGGCAGCTTGTAGAGATTTAATTCCCTTTTTTTCTACCCGACTCAACAGCCCATCTAAACGCTTCCAGTTTGCTTCCCGCCGTGAAATCCAGCGCTGAATATTCATAAAATTTTCTTAAAAATTTCCCCACCATTATGCCAAACGTAGCTTAAGATAGCCACAAAGCCAAAAACTTATTTAAGAAAAGGATATTAACTCATGTCAAAACTCAACCCTCAAAGCCCCAGCCAACCCCTTAGTATTGGCAATGTTGTCAGTACAGGAGTTCGCTTGTATCGTTCTCATCTCAAAGATTACTTAAAACTCTCTGCTATAGCCAATTTATGGGGCTTGGCTCCCTTTTTGGTAATATTTGCCTTAGCGGCGGTAATGATACCAATGGGTGCTGGTCTGAATCTTTTATTAGTGAGTCCCATTGGCATCGGATTACTCATATTTGCCTTCGCAAAATACTACGGATATTCCGCCGTAATAGCCCGGTTAGCATTTGCCGAAATGGCCGGCCAACCAGAAACTGTAAAAATGGCATCTGACAAAATTTTACCCCGTCAATGGTCATTTACAGGACTCGCTTTTCTTGTCGGGCTTTACATAGTTTTACTTTATATCGGGTTAGCTTTTGTAGGAGCATTAGCAACCGGTCTCCTAACAGTAATTTTAGGAGCGGTTATAGGACGACAATTCCTTGCTATAGTTAGTGGCCTGTTAGTATTTGTTTTGGTTCTATCGATTATTTTTGGATTAATTTGGTTCTTTTCTCGTTGGTTTGTAGCAGAAATGCCCCTTGCTGTAGAAGAAGGAATGACCGTTAATCGCAGCCTATCTCGAAGCTGGGAATTAACCAATAAATCTGTTTTGCGAATTCAAGCTATCGTCTTTATAGCCTTTTTAGTCACCCTTCCCCTACTATTAATCACCACCTATGTACCTAGTTTCTTTGTAGGAACCTTTGACCCCCAAACTTCAATTTATTGGATTGCCTACGCTTTTTCTATGATTAGAAGTATCATTGGCAGCGCATTAGTATTACCCTTTTGGCAAACAACCAAAGCCGTTTTATACTACGATCTCCGCAGCCGCAAAGAAGGTTTAGGTTTAAAATTACGCGACCACAATATTTAACAACTCGCCTTAAACCTCATGCGATTTTTTAACCGAATCACTCTGCAAACTCCCGAAAGCGTAGAACTCGAATTTACCCTAGGCGGTATTGGCAATCGCACCCTCGCCTTACTCATTGATTATTTTCTGTGGATTCTCACGCTTTTAATCTTATTCTTCATTTGGATCGTTTTTTCCTATCAATTCATCGATCTGATCAGCCAAGTCGTAAGTATCAATAAAATACAACAGTGGTTAACCGCCATTTATATCGTCTTCAATTTTGCTGTTTACGTCGGCTATTTTGTCTTTTTTGAAACCCTCTGGCAAGGGCAAACCCCCGGCAAACGCATCACCAAAATCCGCGTTATTCGAGATGATGGGCGCAGTGTTGGCTTACCTCAAGCCGCCCTCCGCTCCCTCCTGCGTCCCATTGACGATATATTATTTATCGGAATGTTGTTAATTATCTTCACACCACGAGAAAAACGCCTCGGAGACTTTCTCGCCGGCACCGTTGTAGTCTGCGAAGAAACCACCACAAAATCCGCCGATTTTCCTATATCTGAACCGGCCCAAAATCTCGCCCCAAAATTAATAGAAGTTGCCAATATTTCCGCCCTCTTACCCGATGATTTTGCCATCCTTCGGGAATATTTACAACGGCGAAAAAAAATGAAACCCCAAGCCAAAGACGAATTAAGCCGGCAACTCGCAGCCCAAGTTAAAACAATCATTTCCCTTGAAAAAGTCCCCGACAAAGTAAGCGCCGAACAATTCCTAGAAGCCGTCTATCTCGCCTATCAACAACAGTAGCCCACCAACTCTGAATTGAAAAGACAAAAACCCGGTAACTCTCTATGAAACCGGGTTTTTAGAATCTCTACAGCCTAACCACCCATACCAGGAATTAAACTCTTACTCAACTTTTTAATAGCCCGATCAGCAATATCGCCATAACGCAAATCACCACACAAAACCTTACCCAAAGTTTGCGTAGCAGCCGGTCGTCTTACCCCCACTTTGTACGCAATACCGGGTATTTTGAAAAACACACCGCCTAAACGTTGAGCCCAAACCATATCAGAACCCCATTCATCCTGCATAATTTGAGTGTATTTTTCCAAAGCCTTATCATCCCCACCCAAAGCCGCATCCACAGCATCAGCCGCCTTAAGAGCACTAAACATAGAAGGACGAATACCCTCAGCCGTAAACGGATCAACAACCGCCGCCGCCTCCCCAGCCAGCACAGCATTTTGGGTATGTAATTTTTGATTACCATCCCACAAACAAAGAGGATGTGTATATTTCGTACCGCCACTCAACCTTAAACCCTCACCATACTCAGACAAAGGGCCATTAAAATCTTTTGGTTCCCCACCGACAAAAGTAGCAGTACCCACAGAATAGCCATCAGCCTTGGGAAAATTCCAAACAAAGCCATTTTTGCTCAAACCAAACTCAAAATTAATCACCGCATTTTCAGGAGAAACGGTAGCCGGTATTTCCCAAGAAACCCCCATCCGCTTTTTGCGTTCCTTAAAACCCAGCAATTTAGAAAGAGTACCCTTAGCGCCATCTGCTGCAATCAAAAACCGACCTTCCAAAGTTCCAGTCGTTGTTTTTACCTGCCAAGAGCCATTTTTAAATTCAATTCCCGTAACTTCAGTTTTATCTTGAACTTCAGCCCCTTGACCTTTTGCTTGTTCAATCAAAAAATTATCAAAAACATCACGCTTCACCATCCAGATCGGTTCCGAGATATTCAGCGTCACATCCACCGGATCGTCCATTTTCCAAGTACAGCGAATTTGATTTGTTTTAAGCGAAATCGCCGGAGAAAAATCAAAATCAAACCACTGAGCAATCATCGGAGAAACAGCACCACTACAAGGCTTATAACGGGGTAAAGCCTCCTTTTCCAACACCAAAACCTTGCGACCCCGCTTAGCCAAATGATAAGCCGCCGTTCCACCGGCAGGGCCAGCACCCACAATAATGCAATCAAACATACTACTCCTCACGTTCTCTTTGTTTTCAATTTTTCTTGTTAATCTATCCTAGGACATCCGCCCAAAGAACGAATTTTGCCGTTATTCTACATAATTTCTGACTTAGCAGCCAAATTATTGACTTGCCGGCAACAGTAAAATTGTTGCTGTCATTTTAGCGAAACCTTAATTTTTTGGCAGAAACGACGATCTTTTTAGATTAAATAGCCCCTGAGCAGTGATTCCGCAGAAATTCAAGACAAAGTTTAAACAAAAAAAAGAAAGCCGTTCCTTAAACAAACCGGCTTTCTAACAAAGGGATTTTTCTGTTGAATTACACAGTCGTAATATCCTTTTCCTTGTCTGCTAGTAACTTCTCAACCTTAGCGATGTACTTATCCGTCATTTTTTGAATTTTATCTTGCAAATCCCGCGCTTCATCTTCGGTGATTTCGCTAGATTTTTCTTGCTTGCGGACAGAATCAACCGCATCGCGGCGGATATTGCGAATAGAAACCTTACCTTCCTCAGCATACTTAGCCGCAATCTTAACCAGTTCCTTACGGCGTTCGCTTGTCAAAGGCGGAATATTCAACCGAATCACCGACCCATCATTACTAGGAGTCAACCCCACATCCGACAGAGAAATAGCCTTTTCAATCAAAGACAGCGAAGAGCGGTCATAAGGTTGAATTGCAATTGTAGTTGCATCAGGCGTACTAATATTCGCCAAAGACTTCAGCGCCGTTGGAGTTCCGTAATACTCCACCATCACCTTATCAAGCAAAGAAGAATTTGCCCTGCCGGTGCGAATCGTATTAAAGGCTCGTTGAGTTGACTCAACGCCTTTTTCCATCTGACTTTCAACTTCAGCTAACTTCACAACTACCTCCGACAACTGTACCAACAGGTTCACCCATAACAGCGCGGTGGATATTCCCCCGCACTGATAGATCAAATACCATAATAGGAATGTTATTTTCTTTACACAATGCAATGGCCGTACTATCCATCACCCGCAAGTCGTGCATCAAAACATGGCTATATGTCAGAGTTTGAAACCGGCGAGCATTGGGGTTGAGTACAGGATCAGAGTCATAAATCCCGTCCACCTTGGTCGCCTTAAAAATCACATTAGCATCAATTTCAGCCGCTCGCAGCGCCGCTGTGGTATCTGTAGTAAAGAAAGGATTCCCAGAACCGGCCCCAAAAATCACCACCCGACCCTTTTCTAAATGGCGAATGGCTCGGCGGCGGATATAAGGTTCTGCCACTTCCTGCATTGCAATTGCCGTTTGTACCCTTGTGGGAACAGACTTACGTTCAAGAGCATCTTGCAACGTCATTGCATTCATCACCGTAGCGATCATACCAATATAATCGCCCGTTGCCCGATCCATCCCGCCAGCCGCCGCCTTGAGTCCGCGAAAGATATTTCCGCCACCCACCACAACGGCCACCTGGACACCTGTAGCCACCACATCGGCGATCTCTTCAGCGATTTCTTGAACAACAGCCGGATCAATCCCATATCCAAGATCACCCATCAAGGCTTCACCGCTGAGCTTTAACAAAATCCGCTGATAAACTATCCCCATGAATTCTTATTTCTCGCTTATAATTATTCCACCCTACGATAGCAGCATTTAGTCATTAGTCATTAGTCATTAATCATTAGCCATTAGTCATTAGTTTAGGGCCGGCACCCGTTGCACGGCCCCTACTTTCAGAAAGAACATTCGGACAAATGACTACTGTCGCCACTTCACCGAACAACCCACCGGCTCAGTTTGGGGAATACTCACCGGCTCACCGGCCAGCAGTTGGCTGATAGCGTTTCGCAGATACTCCACCGTCACAGCTTGCTCATCATTGGCATTATCATCTATTTGACCGCGATAACAAACCACCCCACCGGCATCCAGCAAAAACACTTCTGGCGTTTTTTCCGCCCCAAAACAATGCGCCACATCCTGCGTCACATCCCGAATGTAGGGAAAATTAAGAGAATTTTCGGCAGCAAAAGTTTTCATGTTCTCAAAACTGTCATCGGGATACTGAACAGCATCATTAGCATTAATGCCGATCAACTTTACCCCTTGCGCTTCAAAATCCGCTTGAATTTGTTTAAGCCGGTTTAAATACCAGCGCACATAAGGACAGTGATTACACATAAAAACCACCACCACCGCTCGAAATTCCTCCAAATAACGAGCTAAATGATGCACTTGTTCATCAGTTCCGGGCAGTTCAAAATCAGGAGCGTAGGCGCCAAGGGGAGTAGCCGTCATTTCGATTCCACTCATTTTCTACAAATCGTCTGAATTACAATCGTGCCACAATTGGTAAAGGCTGTCGGTGAGGTTTTTTCGTGGTTAGGGGATTTTACCAGCCGCAAGCCGTTGCTTTATAGCCAATAATTTTGTACACGAGTTTGGCGGCTGTAAATTCTGATACCACCGAATCCACCAGCGGGGCTAATTCCATTACATCACACCCAATAACTTCATGCTTCTCAAAAACTCGCCGGATAAATGTTGTCAGCGAATACCAGTTTAATCCTCCTGGTTCGGGAGTGCCCACACCTGGAATTAATGTCGGATCTAAACCATCTAAATCGATGGTAAAAAACACTTTTTTTGTTTGGATAGTTGCCAGGGCTTTTTCCATCCAGTCGGGTTGAGCGACAATTTCTCGTGCTCGAAATACGGCTAAATTTTTGGCTTTGATCAAATCCGCTTCTTCTTTACAAATTGCCCGAATGCCTATTTGCAGGGTTGGTAATCCCATATCAACAATCCGCCGCATTACACAAGCATGATTGTGAATTGAATCGTGATATTCGTGGCGTAAATCGCCGTGTGCATCTACTTGAATGACGGTAAACGGTTCATCGGCGTAGGCTTTGCGATAGGCTTCTACGACTCCAGCAGTAATGCTGTGTTCGCCTCCCAAAGCGATGACAAATTTACCATCTTTGATTAGTTGGTAAGTTGTTTTTTCGGTGACTTCTAGCATTTCTGAGGAACTCACCGGCCGGTTATCTCGCGTATCTGCTATCGCCTGGTGTGTATAAATACCAACTTCGTAGCAAATTTCGCGGTCGAGTTCTTCGTCGTAGCATTCAAGTTGATCGGAAGCGTTTAACAGTTCCGCCGGCCCGTTTTGGCAGCCGCGTCGGTAGGTTGTGGTGGCTTCGTAGGGGATGGGTAAGATCACGACGCGAGCATCTTGGTAATTCCATTCAATTTCAGCACCAAGGAAAGGCTGCATCTCAGCGACAGGGGTTAACACCGGCATATCTGCAATTATTAGAAAAAATAGGCAACACTTTTAAATCGTGACATATTCTGGCGCTGTCTGAGTTTATTTGTCAAACACGGATTTATCAAAAGTCTTTGGCCGGCTGCTAGGTCAAGAAACAATCAACCAATGCACAATGAATTAGGAACGATAAACGATCAACCATCAACAACTGCTATGACTTCTTTAACTTCTGCGTCTATAAAGCCTTTAACCTGGATGTGGCGGGGGTTTCCGATTCGTTATCAGGCTGCCGGTGAAACGGGGCCGGCGGTGGTGCTGATACACGGTTTTGGGGCTTCTTGCGGTCATTGGCGCAAAAATATAGCGGTGTTGGCTGAGACTTGTCGAGTTTTTGCCCTTGATTTGATTGGGTTTGGCGGTTCGGCTAAACCGGCCCCCAATGTGGAAATTTCCTATACTTTTGAAACCTGGGCCCAGCAAATTGCCGATTTTTGCCGCGAGGTTGTCGGGGGTTCTGCTTTTCTGGTTGGTAATTCTATCGGTTGTGTGGCGGTTATGCAGGCGGCGGTCGATTTTCCTGATTTGGCGCGGGGGGTGGCGTTGCTGAATTGTTCTCTGCGTTTGCTGCACGAGCGTAAACGTGCTACTTTGCCTTGGTATCGCCGGTTTGGTGCTGGAGTAGCACAAAAAATGCTTGCTTTTAAGCCAGTCAGTCAAGTATTTTTTAATTCAATTGCAAAGCCGGCAACGGTGCGGAAAATTTTGTTGAAGGCATACCGACGTGCTGATGCTGTAACGGATGAATTGATCGAATTGATCCTCGAACCGGCACGCGATCAAGGCGCAGTCGAAGTATTTGTTGCCTTTACTGCCTACTCTCAAGGGCCGTTACCAGAAGATTTACTGCCGATCTTACCTTGCGGAGCGATTATTTTATGGGGAACTGATGATCCTTGGGAACCTATATCACTAGGAAAAGAATTTGTCAAGTATCCCCAGGTAGAAAAATTTATTCCCTTGGAGGGGGTGGGACATTGCCCGCAGGATGAGGCGCCGGAGTTGGTCAATCCTATTTTGCAGCAGTGGATTTTAGAAAAGTCTGGCGTCTAGTTTTGGGAGGTTTTTGGGGCCGGTGTTTTTTTGAAGTTGCTTCGTTTGCATCTTTCAACGAGTAAAGCGTTTCCCCACTCTGGGGGGAAATTAGTTAAATGCAAACCATGCTTGTAGAAAAAAAAGTTGTGAAAACTCCCTATGATTAGTAAGTAGAAGCACTTAATTATTTGTAGGATGGGTAGAGCGTAAGCGTACCGTGATAGTTGGCGTAGCCTAACCCATCAAAGCCTTGAGAGTGTTGGGTTTCGTTCCTCTACCCAACCTACATTACACCCTGAGTTTAATTAAGTTGACTTACTTAACTAGCAACCAAACCTCTACAAGCAAACAACGGCTCCCCTCCCTGTTAAAAACACAACAGAAATTAACTCAAAAACAACTTAAAACAACCAAATTTTCTGAAAATTGCTGATTAAAAGCCTCCATAAATTACATCAAAACTTAAATCCAACTAAAAAAAGCCAAATTAACTTTCTGGAACCAAAGACCCCGCCCCTCTCCCCAACCACCGGCACCAGAATCTTTTTTGATCAAATTTCGTCCTTAAAATCAGACCAACCCTCAACCCCCTCCAGATGTCCGCCCCCCGGAGTTCGTGCTAACACAGAAGAGGGTAGCGAGTCGCCTGAGAGTGCATCAGAATTTGGTATTCCTTGATAAACAAAGCCTTAGAGGATTTTGCTCATGTCACAAAAAACACTTAGACAAATCGCCTTATCCTTGGGAGTTAGTCTCCTATTTGCAGCCCCCGCAGTAGCCCAACTCACACCCAATAACCCCAACCGCTCAAATATAAGAATTCCGCCCAACGAAGACCCCCAAGCAAGCGACGAGTCTACGCAAAGAGCAGAGGGTCAAAAATTCGCTTGTGAGATGGTTAACGGACAATACACTGTAATGTATTATCCCGATAGCCAAAGTAATCAAGGTAATGCCTGGGCTACACCTAGTGCTTTAGGCGGTGGTTGGACACCCGAACGCCGGTGTAACGAAATCAGCCGCCGTCTGGAAAGCTACCGGCCCGATGGTTTAGAAGAACTCAGCACCAGCAAAGTCAATAACTACGACATTGTGTGTGTCACCACTCAAGCAAACTCTGCTTGTCGGATTGTCTTTACTGTGCCACCGGGTCAAGATCCTAAAATCACCCGTGATCGCGTCTTTGAAAATTTAACCGTTGCGGATAGCGGTCAACAAACCGATGCCGTCAATACGTTTATAGATGGCGGCGCAAACAATCAAATTTTGCGAGATATTTTAGGCGTTGACCCCGCCTCCACAATGGGAGGAAGACCGGCCCGAAACCGCTCACAATACTCACCAAATAGCATCAATTTACGTCCCTTCCTGTCCCCTGCTGATGGTGGTACAGGCAGCCGGTTGAGATATTGACACTCCCCTGCCTAAAGGCGCGGGGATTCTTCACTCAAAGACTCAACTTGCCCTGACAGGACTGCTCCAATCAAAGTAGAGGTTAAATCTCCTGAAGCGTTCGGGTCTAAAACCCAAGTTCCGGTATGCCCTACCGTACTCAAGGCTAATTTCAGAATATTGATAGCTGCATTCCAATCTCTATCTAAAACGAATCCACATTCACAGACATGGGTTCTCACGGATAGAGATTTCTTGACGACGGCACCACAGCTAGAGCATTCCTGAGAAGTATAAGCAGGATTCACTGCTACAGTGATTTTGCCAAACTTCCTTCCGAAATACTCCAACCATTTTCTGAACTGATACCAACCCGCATCATTAATCGACTTAGCGAGACAGTGATTCTTGACCAGATTCTTAATCCTCAAGTCTTCATAGGCGACCAAATCGTTAGATTGGACTACGCAACGCGCCAGTCTCTTAGCGTGTTCTTCACGTTGCCTACTTATTTTGAGGTGTACTCGTCCTAGTCGATTAATGGCTTTCTTGCGATTGGCAGAGCCTTTCTTTTTGCGGGAAACACGGCGTTGACGGAATTTCATCCGTTTCTCGCCAATTCGATAAAACCAAGGTGATGGTTCACTATGTCCATTACTATCGGTGTAGAACTCTTTAAGTCCTACATCTAATCCAATAGTTTTGCCTGTGGGTTGTGTTTCAACTTTAGTGTCTGCACTAATTAGGAATTGGACATAATACCCGTCAGCACGACGGATTAACCTGACTCGTTTTATCTGGTCTAACTGGTAGAAGTTTAAATCCCACGTTCCCTTGAGTTTGAGTTTACCAATTTCTTTTTTGTCGGTAAAAGTTATCTGTTTTCTTGTCTCAGAAAGTTTCCATCCGCTCGTCTTGTACTCGACTGAACGGTAATTCTTTTTGAATTTTGGATACCCTTTCTTTCCCGCCATAGCTTTCTTGCAGTTGTCGTAAAACCGAGCAATAGCAGAGTAGGCTCTCTCAACAGATGTTTGGCAAGCATGAGAGTTCAAGTCTTTCACAAAGGCATATTCAGCCCTTAACGCCGTGTTGTAGCGATACAGTTCTTTCTGTCCCACCCCTCGGTTATCCATCCAATACCGGATACACTTGTTGCGGACAAATTGAGCGGTTTGAATCGCTTCATCAATGGCTGTATATTGAGTTGCTTTCCCTTGTGCCTTGAACTCTAAAACTATCATTTGACGTGGAAAACTTCTACGCCAAATATTCTAGCATCCTATAGCCGTCCTGGAAGGACGGGGCTTGTATCCCATTTCTCATGGTCAATTGTCATTGGTCAATTGTCATTGGTCATTGGTCATTGGTCAAAAGTAGGGGCGGTTATGGCGTTCGCTAGTACCGAGGTTTAAGCATCCCAGAGAAAACCTCAATAAACCGGCCTCTACTTTTGCCTTTTCACAAATGACAAATGACAATTGACCTTTACCAAGTACCCGCCGGCTTATTTTGGTTTTGCTGTTCTAACCAATCTTCCCCAACTTGAATCGTGACATCCGTTCGCAAAGCCCCCGTACTTTCTACCCGTACCTCCCCAAAACCAAGCGAATCTCGCACAGCATTTGCAGCTTCCATATTCCCAGACTGTGCCACAATTCGAGTCACCTTCAACGGTTCATTCCAAGGTTTGGCGATTACTACATTCCGATAACCAGAAGTTTGTAAACTATTCACCAAGTCATTCACCGCCGTTTCCGAATTCGTACTATCTTGAATTGCCACCCTCATAGTTCGCGGCTCAATAACTTTATAAGACTCATTATCTGTGCCGGTTTCAAAATGTTGGGATTTAATCGCATCAATTCCATTAAAATCGGGCAACCAATAACTCGCCTGATATTGTTTCGGATCACTAAACTCGCCTGGTAACATTAACATTTGCACATTAGAGCGCTGAAGTTCCGAAGCAAAACCAACCAAAGCCACCAACTCTTCTATCGTTAAATTTGTATCTATATGTTCTTGAATCACCGAAACAATTTTAGGCAAACGTACTATTGTTGCTGGATTTAACGTTTGCTCCATCAAAGCTCTCATCAGAATTTGTTGGCGCTGAATTCTGCCAATATCTCCCAATTCATCATATCTAAAACGCAAAAACTGTAACGCTTGATTACCATTTAATCTTTGCTTACCGGCCTTGAGATCAATATACAAATGTTGCGAATCATCCTTGTATTTCATATCTTTGAGAACGTGAATTTCCACACCTCCCAAAGCATCCACTAATTTCTCTACCGCTTGCACATTAACCCGCACATAACGGTCAACTGCAACACCTCCCATAAGTTCGCCGATAGCTTTAGCGCTTAAAGCCGGCCCCCCATAATAATTTGCTTCATTAATTTTCGTCACTCCTACCCCTTCCACCAAAGTCCGCGTATCTCTGGGAATCGAAAGTACAGCCAATTTTTTTGTTTCAGGATTAAATCTCACCAGCAGCATTGTATCTGCTAAACCGTCTAAAGAATTGACCAAAGCTTGATATCCCACATTTGGCTGAGGATTTTTTTCTAAATCGCTGGTGAGGACTTTTGTGCCAAGCAGTAAAATATTTACCGGACGAGTTAACTCTGGCATCCGCATACTCATAGAAGTAGAAATGCGTTCCCCAGATCCAAATACGGCTGCTTCTTCAGGGCTAAGCCTACTTTGCATAAGCGGTGTACTCGAAAGCGACACCGCCAATAAAGCACCGGCGGTAGCTGAAAGCATCGCCACGCCGGTTAAACCTAAACCCAGCCACATCCAATGTCCGCGAGTTGTGCTTTTGCTCTTGTTGCGGTTAATGGGTAGGGAAGGTTGCGGACTAGACGGTTGATTGGGGATATTTTGAGCAGACACAAAGGAAACCTCACACACACAAAAAAAGGGGCCAGACAAAACATTGAAATGTGAAAAGAAAACACCGAACAAGGAAAAATTAAGTGCTTTTCACGATACATCCTCTATTTTTAGGGAAGCCGGTCGCTCAAGTCACTAAACCCAGGCAACCAAATCGGCTGCCGTTTCCACACACGATACATGAGAGCAACACTGATGACAAAATAGCTAGAAGTTACGACACTACTCATTATTAACAGGGGAAGTGTCATAAATTCCGCAGATTTAGCGCTTGTTTCCAGCAGCAGGTAGGAACTGAGCCACACAAAGGCCAAAGTACAAGCCAGCCGGCTAACGGCGCGTTCTTGAGGGTTGCCTTTGCGCTGGTAAAGCGTCCAGACGGCAGGAAAAAAGCCAAGGACGGGAACCAGATACAAGTATAGGTTTAAGTGCTTAGGGTCGCTGTTGTCAAATTTGTTGTTTGTCATTTGTCATTTGTCATTTGTTAGGGGGATGGGGGGATGGCAGATCATATTGCCTACCCCACAGTGGAGCAGGCATCTTGCCTGCTTGCTGGCTTGCCTGCTTGCCTCATTTACCCAGTCCACCAGGCGAGGGCGTAGGGTTGAGTGGGTTCGTTGACTTGTTGAGAGAACTGGACTCGAATTTTATACCGGCCTGCTTTCGGAACCTGGAAAAATATATGCTCCACGCTGTCTACTTGACTTTGAGAAGCGGTTATCTTTCTGGCAGGGTCGTTTTCTTCAACCGGCATCAAGTATAAGTCCAAATTATTTAATCCCCGGTCTTTAAACACCTCTGGTGAGTCATACAAATTGTTATTGTTCCTATCTTCCAACTCTACGAGTCTGTCCCAAGCAAGGGTAATGGCCACAAAACTACCGACTGTTAGGGGTTTTTCGATTACATAGTCTTGGTAATTGGGAGTTGGGGAAGTTTCAGAAGTTGACAAAGATGCACTTATTGTATTATAATCCCATCCTTTTGCTGGAACGGGGCGGGCCGGTTTCCATTGACCGGCACTGAATTGCTCGTAAGCGCGAAAAGCATTGAGGTGGCCGGTTCCCATTTGGGAATGTAGGGGAATCGAGGAGTCTTGATAGCTATCAGAGGCTAACCAGTCGCGGTTTTCTTTGTCGATGACGGTGCGACTCATGCCGAGATGTAACCCATCACCGTTATCTTTGAGCTTGTCAGTAGAATTAAGTAAAACTGCTTTCATTACTTCATGCTGACGACTTGCTAGGCTCCAGTTTGGTTGTTTTGTGCGTAGTTGTTTATCCCCAAATTCTTGCAACAGGGCAACGGTAGCGGTGACGTGGGGGGCGGCAAAACTGGTGCCGGTGTTGCGAGTTGTGGAGCCGTCAATATTAAGGAGGGGAATGTCTCGGCCCGGAGCCAGTAAGCTAATTGAGCGGCGGGGGCTGACGTTTGCTTCTAAACCGCTTAGTCTTTGAGCATAGTCGGGGAAACTGCTGGGGATGTTGGCGACATCTACTTTGGAAAATATGCCTTGATAAAGACTAGATAAGCCTACATTTACGCCGTTGTAATTGTCGGTGGGGATGGGGATACCGCCTTTGCCTTGGTTGCCGGCGATGACGTAGAGGACGTTGTGGACTCTGGCAGACCAGTCGATACATTGGGTTAGTGGGGCGTTGCCATCGAGTCGGGCGTTGGGTCTGGGGTCAAGTTCGAGGGGTTCGCCAAAGCTGAAGTTAATGGCTCGCACGTCGTCGCTGTTTTGGAGGGCGATGTGTTGGCTGGCAAGGCATTCGAGGGATTGACGGTCGGGGGAACGGCTGTTTACGGCGGCGGTGGAATACAGGCGGGCGGCGGGGGCAACGCCTTTGATGGTTTTGGCGTTGGAGATCATTACACCGGCGACGTTTTGGGCGTGGCCGTCTAGTTGAATGTTGGAGGTGGCCGGTTTGTTGCCTTGAAATACTGCCGAAACTGTGACTCCGTGTGTGGGGGGGATTTTTTTATCAATGCCGAAAAGGGCGGGCCGGCCTATTTCTACTTGCCCGATGGCGATTTTTCTTCCTAAAAGGTTATAGGGGGGTTGGTGGAGTTTTTCGGCATCAATTCCAGCCGGGCCGGTTGAGGTGTTGCTGGCGGTGGCGGGCAGTATCAGTGCGGTGAAAGTCAGTGGGGTTAGGATTTTGAGGATTTTATTTATGTTTTTTGGATAAAGCTTGTCCATTGGGAGATTAAGGATTCTATGTTAATGGTAAAATTTTGTGAACTATAAACATATTGTTAACTGTTCGCAGCAAACAGGAAGCAGGAGACAGGGCCAACCATGACTACGAAATCACAAAAACAGATTGTTATCGCTCCATCCATCTTATCAGCCGATTTTAGCCGTCTGGGTGAGGAAATTCGGGCCGTTGACGAGGCTGGGGCTGATTGGATTCACGTTGATGTCATGGATGGCCGGTTCGTGCCCAATATTACTATCGGCCCGCTGATTGTGCAGGCAATTCGTCCGGTGACGAAAAAGCCTCTGGATGTTCACTTGATGATTGTGGAACCAGAAAAGTATGTGGAGGATTTTGCTAAGGCTGGGGCTGATATTATTTCGGTTCATGCTGAACATAATGCTTCTCCGCATTTACATCGCACCCTTGGCCAGATTAAGGAGTGTGGCAAGCAGGCTGGGGTGGTGTTGAATCCTTCGACTCCGCTTGAGTTGATTGATTATGTGCTGGAATTGTGCGATTTGATTTTGATTATGAGTGTTAACCCTGGTTTTGGCGGCCAAAGTTTTATTCCAGGGGTGTTGCCAAAAATTCGTAAGCTGCGTCAAATGTGTGATGAGCGCGGTTTAGACCCCTGGATTGAGGTTGATGGCGGTTTGAAGGGTAATAATACTTGGCAGGTTTTGGAAGCTGGCGCTAATGCGATTGTGGCCGGTTCGGCGGTGTTTAATGCCCCTGATTATGCGGCGGCTATTGAGGGTATTCGCAACAGCAAGCGCCCTGAACCCCAGTTAGCAGCAGTTTAGGCTGAACTCTGCCCAGCTTGAAGGTGGTGGGCAGAGTATCGACTTACTCTACTGGGAGGGGTTCTTCCACCGGCACTTCTTCTTCGGGTGCCGGTGTTTGTGGTTTTGGGGTTTGGGCTGTGCCGGTGACTTTGGCAAGGGCTTTTTCGAGTTCGGCAACTGAAACGGCTCCGATCAGCGGTTCTCCGTTTAGGTTGAAAAATGGGGTGCCGGTGATTCCCAGGCTTTGGGCGAGTTGTAGGTCTTTTTGAATGGCGGCTTCGGCGGCGGCGCTTTGCCGGTCTTGGTTAAAGCGGTTTTCGTCTAGTTTGAGTTTTTTGGCGATTTCTAAATAGAGGGGTTCTCCAAGTTTTTGTTGTTGGGTAAATAGGGCGTCGTGGTATTCCCAGAATTTTCCTTGTTGTGCTGCTGCCCAAGAGGCTTTTGCTGCGGGTATTGCTTGTTCGTGTTGGGGTAGGGGTAGGTGTTTATAGGTGAGGGTGACTTTGTTTTTATTTTTTTCGATGAATTGTTTTACGTTTTTTTGAGCTTGGGCGCAGACGGGGCATTGAAAGTCGGAAAATTCTACGAGGACGATTTTTTTGTCGGGGGAGCCGGTGATGGGAGAGTCTGCGATGACGGCGGCGGGGTTTGTTGTCATTTGTTGCAAAAATGTTTGCCGTGATTCTTGAAGTTTTCTGTCTTGTTCTTGTTGGTAGGTTTGGACAGATTCAATGAGCACTTGTGGGTTTTCTCTAATGATTTGTAGGACTTGTTCTTTGAGTTGGCTTTCGGTTGGGGTGGTTTGAGGGGTGGGTTTGTTGCCGGTGCAACTGGTTAGGGCTAGGAGGGTTAAGAGGAGAATTAAGGGTTTGTAGGCTTTGTTCATGGGTTTTTATGGGTAGTTTTTTCGATGATTTTTTTATTTTAACTGTTTGAGAATGAAATGGGTTTTTTGAGGCTTTTGGGGCTTTTAATCAGGGGTTTTGAGGGAGGTTTGAAATTTCTATTTGGGTGAGAATTTGGGGGCCAAAGGTTTCGGTTAATCGTTGCAAAGTTAAGGTGAGGCTTTGGGTGGTGTTGTCGATTCCTATCCAGTGGCGGTTGAGTTTTTGGGCGGCGACAAGGGTGGTACCGGCTCCACAATAGGCATCTAAAATTATATCGCCTGGGTTGCTGCTAACTTTGATGATTCTTTCGAGGAGGGCTTGAGGTTTTTGGGTTGGGTAGCCTTGGCGTTGTTTGTCTTTTCTGTTTAGGGTTTCTATGTCTGTCCAGTAGTCTTCTGCTATTTTTCCTGTGTCTAGGTAATATTGATAGGTTTTTTGGGTTTTGGTGTCGGTTTTTTCTTGGTATTTTCTGCCGGTTTCGTCGGTTTTTTGTTTCATGTGAGAGTTTGGTTTTCTGGGGATGGTTGCGGCTTCTGGGTTAAAGGTGTATTGGCGGGTATTTTTGGTGTAAAAAAAGATGGTGTCGTGTTTTTTGGCAAACCGGCGTTTGCTTTTTCCTCCCAAGGTGTAACACCAGATAATTTCGTTTTGAAATTCTCCTCCTTGGGGGCAAAATATTGTGTCTAGGATGATTTTTAGATAGTGGCTGGCGCTTGGGTTGCAGTGTAGATAAAGGCTGCCGGTGGGTTTGAGAATTCGGTGAATTTCTCCGAGTCTGAGGGTGAGGTTAACTATGTATGCTAATAAGCTATTTTTTCCGATAATTTGGGAAAAAGCCCGGATGATATCTAGGGTTTGTTGGGTGAAAATTTGGGTGGAGTTGTCGAGTATTTGGTTATAGTCTTCGGTGGCTTGGTTGTTCCATTTCCAAGTATCTGTAAAAGCTTTTGTTTTTAATAATATGCCGTCTTCTGTGGTGATTTGATAGTAGTCGCGCTTGGAATGAAAGGGTGGATCTATGTAACATAGATCGATGCTTTGATTGGGAATATATTGGCGCAATATTTGCTTGTTGTCTCCATAGAATAGCTTGTTAGTGATGACTGAATCCGACATTTTTGGCTGGGGAAAAAGGACAGTTTTTATTTTTGTTGGGAGGAAATTAATTTTGGCAAAAAACAGGTTTTTGGGAAGCAAAGATGGACTTTTAAGGAGGTTGATGGTTAATATTGTACTGGTGGTTGAGGGTTTGGAAGTATGATTTGCTTTTTAGGCGGGGTAATGATTTTGGGGGTTAAAGGTCTGTTTTTTGACTTAAGCTGTGCTATACCAGTTGTGGGTGTAAGTTAATGTGGCCTTGGGAAACACCGGCCCCGGCTTTATTTTTGGCTGTGGTAGGGTTTCATTTTTGGGGTGGGTTGTTCAATTTTTTGGGGACAACCTGAGTTTCTGCAATTTTACACTGTACCAGTTATAACGAATCAAAGATCCTATGCTTCCGCGCAGCCTTTTGCTCTCGTCTAACGATGCAACTTCTAAAAATAGCGTTTCTCCAGTGAAAATTGGTGTATTGCATTCTCTGACTGGCACAATGTCTATTAGTGAGGTTTCTGTTAAGGATGCTGTGCTTTTGGCGGTGGATGAAATTAATGGGGCTGGGGGTGTTTTGGGCCGGCCTATTCAGGCTATTATTGAGGATGGGGCAAGCGATTTACAAACGTTTTCTGTGAAGGCAAGAAAACTGCTGGAAGAAGATAAAGTAGCGGTGGTTTTTGGGTGTTGGACTTCGGCTTCTCGGAAGGCAGTTTTGCCGGTTTTTGAGTCTTTGAATGGGTTGTTGTTTTATCCGGTTCAGTATGAAGGTTTAGAGCAATCTCCTAATATTGTGTACACCGGCGCGGCGCCAAATCAACAAATTATTCCGGCGGTTGAGTATTTATTAGCTAAGGGAAAGCGGCGTTTTTTTTTAATTGGTTCGGATTATATTTTTCCGCGCACAGCTAATCAAATTATTAAGGCACAATTGGCGGCGCTGGGGGGTGAGTTGGTGGGGGAAGATTATATTCCTTTGGGGGGAAAAGATTTTAGTCAAATTTTTGCTCATATAGAAGCAACTCAACCAAATGCAATTATTAATAGTTTGAATGGTGATAGTAATGTGGCGTTTTTTAAGGCATTACAAGAGGGGGGAATTTCCGCAGAAAGTCTGCCGGTGATGTCGGTGAGTGTGGCGGAGGCGGAAATGTGCGCCATTGGCCCAGAAAATATGTGTGGTCATTTCTTGGTGTGGAATTATTTTCAAACGGTGGATACTCCACAAAATCAAAATTTTGTCAAGGCTTTTAAAGAAAAATATGGAGAAGATCGCATTACAGATGACCCCATTGAGGCGGCTTATATAGGCGTTTATTTGTGGAAACAAGCAGTAGAAAAAGCGTCGAGTTTTGAAGTAAAAAAAGTGAGGACGGCGTTGCAAAATATGGAATTTGCTGCACCGCAAGGAAGGGTAAAAGTTGATGCCAAAACTCAGCATCTTTGGAAAACAGTAAGAATTGGAAAAGTTAGGAAAGATGGGTTGGTTGATACTATTTGGGATTCCGGGGTGCCGGTGTGTCCCGATCCGTTTTTAAAAGGTTATCCTTGGGCTGCGGGATTGGTGCAAAGGGAGAGAAATTGGGGAATTAGGGTATCTCTTTTTAGTTTGTTTTTGGCTTTGGTTGCTATTAATTGGATGGCGGTTTGGGTGGGGTGGATTGCGGTTTCTGAACACAAGGCGCAATTGATGAGGATTGTTGAGACAAGCCAGGGTCAGGCTTTGCTGTTGGCACAAGAGGGTTTAGAAGGGGTAAATCGCAGTGAGTTTGTGTTAGTGGTGGGGTTGATTTTGAGTTTGGTGATGTGTGCTGTGGGATGGGTGGTGGTGTCGAGAATTACGCGCAATTTGGCTTCGCTAACTAAGACGGCGCAAGTGTTGGCAAGTGGGGATTTATCGGCGCGAGGTGCGGTGGTTTCGGGGGATGAAATTGGGGTGCTTTCGGCAACTTTAAATACGATGGCGCAACAGGTAAGTAGTTTGCTTTTGGGTGTAGAAGTTCGTTCGCGCCAACTTGAAGAACGTTCTCTGGAGTTGGAGATGGCAAAGGAGGCGGCGGAGGCGGCAAATCGGGCAAAAAGTACGTTTTTGGCGAATATGAGTCACGAGTTACGCACGCCTTTGAATGCGATTATTGGCTATAGTGAAATGCTGGAAGAAGATGTGCAGGAGTTGGGGGAGGAGGGGGTTATTCAGGATTTAAAAAATATTAATTCTGCGGGCCGGCATTTGTTGGATTTGATAGGAGATATTTTAGATATTTCTAAGATAGAAGCCGGTCGAATGTTGCTTTGTGTAGAGAAGTTTGATGTTTTGACTTTGGTGGATGAGGTTGTGATGACTGTTCAACCTTTGGTCGATAAGCGGGGCAATTCTTTGGTGGTTTTCTGTGAGGAAAATTTGGGGGAAATTGAGGCGGATATTACGAAGGTTCGGCAATGTTTGTTAAATTTGCTGAGTAATGCGGCTAAGTTTACCCACCAAGGTAAAATTATGTTGAAAGTGGGCCGGTTGGCTGGAAAAAAAGCAATTTGTTTTCGGGTTAGTGATACGGGGATTGGGATGACAACGGCTCAAATGGGTAAGTTATTTGAGCCTTTTTGTCAGGCGGATGATTCTTTTAGCCGTAAGTATGGAGGGACGGGTTTAGGGTTAGCAATTACGCGGAAATTCTGCACAATGATGGGGGGTGAAATTAAAGTTGAAAGTGAGTTTGGGGGGGGTTCAACGTTTACAATGATTCTGCCTGTTGTTGTGCCGGTGTCAGGGGCTACAAGTTTAGCAGAGGTTAATCCAAGTGATACGTTTTTGGATTCTCTGCCATCGCCTGGGAGAATTTTGGTGATAGATGATGATGCGGCGGCGCGTGATTTGATGGGGCGTTATTTGAGTAAGCAGGGGTTTCAGGTGGCTGTTTCTTCGAGTGGGGAGGCGGGTTTAGAATTGGCTAGGCAATGGCAGCCGGATGCGATTACTTTGGATGTGATGATGCCGCGTATGAATGGGTGGGAGGTGCTTTCTGCTTTGAAAGCTGATCCGCATTTAGCAGAGATTCCGGTGGTTTTGGTGAGTTTTGTTGAGGATAAGGCGCAAGGTATGGCTTTGGGGGCGGCGGAATGTTTGAGTAAGCCGGTTGATTACAAAAGTTTTGCGGAAATTTTAAGTGAAATTGCGTTGAAAAATATGGATAATTAGGCGATAAAAACCCGGCTTTTTTAAGGAACCGGGTTTTAAAATTTGGGTTTTAAAAGTTGGGGTTTAATCTAAGTAACCCATTAAGGTGTCGGGATCGTCGATGTCGTTGGAAGCTATGGGGCGCCCTGCCATTAGAAAGTCATAAATATCGAGGTTGCTGCTGGTGATCGGGCGATTGCCAGAATATGTCATCATTTCGTGAATTTGTAATTGGCTGGAAGCAATTGGCCGGTTGCCCATGATAGAAACGGTGTCTAATACTTCGATGTTGCTAACACCGATGGGGCGGTTGCCGGCGATTGATACCATGTGGCTGACTTCAAAGTTAGCGGCACCAATGGGCCGGTTTCCGGGTAGGGGTTCAGCTTGATAAAGGGCTATGTTTTCAGTTTTTCTATCTTTTTTTGCAAGGGCGCTTGCTTTTACTTCTTCGGTATCCGGGGTGGAGGTAGAATCTGTTACTTCAGTTGTATTCTTTTTTTTCATGGTAGGTCTGTTTGATTTTCCAAGTGATGTTTTTGGGGAAAATTCTGTTTGGCTGGTGTGTTGTATTATATCATAAATGTACCTGATTCTTAAGCAGCTTCCACAAAAGGCAGGGCACTTGGAAAATTTTGTAAATTCTTATGTAGTTTGCTTGACACAAAAAAAGCGGTGAGATTGTGAAAGCTGATGTTTGGGTTGAGAGTGGCTTATTTCTACAAACAAAAAAAAGGGCTAATCTTTTTTGATTGCCCTCGACACCCAGGAACACCACTTGTTCAACCTAGCGGCGGTTATTTAACCATTTTGCTGCAACGACTCCAACTATCGCCGCGACTAGGGGATTACCTAAAAACTTCATCAAATCTGGTTTATTTGCGAGCACTTCTTGGAAAATATCGGGATGATTGTGATAGGCAAATGATGCTAATTTGGTTACATCATCGGCGCTCATTTTGCTAGGATGATGGGTAGAAAGGGCAAGTTGTTGTTCGAGTTGCCGGTCGTTTAAACCACGTTTTTTAAATTCTTTGAAAAATTCTCTTGCTACATCATCTCGTTGATTGGGTTCAATTTGAGAGATTGCTTTTTGCAATTCGGGTTCGAGTTGCGATGGGGGGATGCTTTCGTGTTGTAGAGAATGCCCGAATAGTTGTTTGCGTTGAGCGGGTGTGGTGCGTTGGGCAAAGTCATCAAAATCTTGATAGTCTCCGCCGGGTGTATCGCTCATTATTTCTTTGTTTCCGCCGGCCAAATCATTCATAATTTGGCGTTTATATTGGTCGCTTGAACTCATTTTTTTTCTCCTTAGATTACATGGGTAACCACTGGGGGTTTGCCCCTAATTTTGACAAATGACAAATGACAAATTACGCTGCTTGATACTCAATTTGTTTGGATTGAGAGTCGTATTTTGTGGTTAAAATCAATTTTTTATCTGGGGCGTAAATCAAAACTGTTAAGTCTTGATCTGGGAAGTTTTTGTGAAAGCCTTGGGTTAAAGATTTGGCTAAATCTTTGACTTCGTTGGGGCGGACTTGCGATGAAATGACTACGCCTAATTTGTTGTTATCTCGCACATAGGCGTCTTGAACTAAGCCTTTGGCGGTTTGTACTACCCATTGCCCGAATTGTTGCCCAGAGGCGCTGTTTCCGCGTTCTAATTGGGCGTAACTCCAAGTTGTGCCGGTGTTGTTGGCGGGGTTGCTGGCCGGTGCTGAGGCGGTATTTACGTTGCCACAAGCGGTTACTACCGTTAAAACTAATACCAAAAGAAGGCTGGTTAAAACTTGACGAAGCTGCTGAAATAAACTCATTTTTTATTCTCGCCAAAGTGAAGTTTTAAATGGGGTTGGGAGGGGTGCATTCTTGATGCACCCTTTTTCCCTAAAAATTAAGCGCGGTCGATGGTGTTTTTAACACTATCTTTGGCATCTTCAACGCTGTGGCGAACAGTGGCTTCGCCTTGTTTCATTTTGCCTTCGGCTTGATCGCCTGCGTCGCCGGTGACGTTACCCATTGCTTCTTGGGCTTTGCCTTCAATATTTTTGGCTGTGGCTTTGGCTCTTTCTTCTAAACTCATAATTTTTCTCCTTGTTTGTGTTTTGGTTTTCTCTTCTTTTAATTTAGCGTTTTTGGTTTTGTTTTGTTCTCTATCTCAAGGGTGATCAATTCTTTTTTGTTGTCTATTTTTGGAAGTTTTTTGTTTTGATTACAGCGCATGAAATTGTTATAAATCAGCGTTGAGGCTGTTGAATTTTGCGGTCGTTCTCTTCTTTAAGTTCGTCCCCGCTGTGTAGGGTTTGGGATTCAATGTTTGCAGCGCGTGTTTCGGTTTTTTCCGAAGGTTGGCTGCTATTTTCTCCCATTTTTTGCTGAATTTTGGCTTGTGGGTCGCTGCGGGTGGTTCTTCCCTCTTTTTCTAGGCTCATTTTGCTCCTTTGCCGTTTCGGTAGTTCTATATTATTTAAGTTAAGAGTGTTTTTTTTAGCCGTCCTCTACCTGGGGGTATAATTCGAGGGCGAGAGCGGGTGAAATGTTTGTTATCTAGTTGGGGATCACGGCTTTAATATGAAGATCGCAAGCAAAGCTGAATGAGTAAAAGTGCTGAGGAGCCGGATAAAGGAATATTTTAATGAAAGTATTTATTGGCTAAAGGTGGGATTAACCCGCCAAAAAAAGGGGGTTTTTACGCCTATCAAAGGGTGGGTTTAGTGATTTTTGGCAAAAAATGCTAAAATTAAGTAAGTAAGATAAACAAACCGGCCAGAAACGTTTGCTTGATTGTTAGTAAATCAGCACTCCCCAGAGAGGCCGGTGTTAAAATATAAATTTGGAAGTAACTGCATAAATTGCTCATGGCAGAATTTCATTTGCAAGCGCCTTTTGTTCCCACCGGCGACCAACCACAAGCTATCGCCCAATTGGTAAAAGGAATACAGGCCGGTTATCCCCATCAAACCTTGTTGGGCGCAACCGGCACCGGCAAAACATTTTCTATAGCTTCAGTCATTGAAAAAATCGGTAAACCTACGCTTGTTCTCGCCCACAATAAAACCCTCGCCGCCCAATTGTGTAATGAGTTAAGGCAATTTTTTCCTGAGAATGCTGTAGAATATTTCATCAGTTATTACGACTATTACCAACCGGAAGCTTATATTCCTGTTACGGATACTTACATCGAAAAAACAGCCTCAATTAATGAGGAAATTGATATGTTGCGTCACTCAGCAACGCGCTCATTATTTGAACGTCAAGATGTGATTGTGGTGGCTTCGATTAGCTGTATTTACGGTTTAGGGATGCCGGCGGAATATTTCAAAGCTTCGATTCCTTTACGAGTCGGAAAAGAAGTCAATCAGCGCGAATTATTGCGGGATTTAGCGACGGTTCAATATAGCCGCAATGATACAGAATTAGGTCGAGGCAAATTCCGCGTCCGGGGTGATGTTTTGGAAATTGGGCCGGCCTATGAAGACCGTATTATTCGCGTTGAATTTTTTGGCGATGAAATTGAAGCGATCCGCTATGTAGATCCGGTAACAGGTAGTATTTTACAAAGTTTAGAAGGCTTAAATGTTTATCCAGCACGTCACTTTGTCACGCCTGAAGATAAACTCGAAGACGCTTGTCTCGCCATTCGGCAAGAATTAGAAGAACGGCTGGAAGAGTTGAATAAAGAAGGTAAGTTACTTGAAGCCCAGCGCCTTGAACAACGCTGTCGGTATGATTTAGAGATGTTGGAAGAGGTGGGATATTGCAATGGTGTAGAAAATTATTCGCGGCATTTGGCAGGCAGAATGGCCGGTGAACCGCCGGAATGTTTAATTGATTATTTCCCGAAAGATTGGCTATTAGTGGTGGATGAATCCCACGTTACAGTTCCCCAAATTCGCGGGATGTATAATGGCGACCAAGCGCGGAAAAAAGTATTAATTGATCATGGTTTTCGCTTACCGAGTGCGGCGGATAACCGGCCCCTAAAGTCTGATGAATTTTGGGATAAAGTTAATCAATGTATTTTCGTTTCTGCAACGCCTGGAGATTGGGAAATGCAGTTAACAGAAGGGAAAATAGCCGAGCAAATTATTCGACCCACCGGCGTGCTTGATCCAGAGATTTTTGTCCGTCCAACGGAGGGGCAAATTGATGATTTGTTAGGGGAAATTAAAGAACGAGTTGTTAAACAAGAACGGGTACTTGTGACAACTTTAACAAAACGGATGGCAGAAGATTTGACAGAATATTTGCAAGAGCGAGCTATCCGTGTCCGCTATTTGCATTCAGAAATCAAATCAATTGAGCGCATTGAGATTATTCAAGCGTTGCAAGAAGGTGAGTTTGATGTGTTAGTTGGGGTGAACTTATTACGGGAAGGTTTAGACTTACCGGAAGTTTCCCTGGTGGCGATTTTAGATGCAGATAAGGAGGGTTTTTTGCGTGCAGAACGTTCGCTTATTCAAACCATCGGACGAGCGGCGCGTCATGTGCGCGGACAAGCGATTTTGTATGGGGATAATTTGACGAAAAGTATGATTAAGGCGATGGAAGAAACGGATCGCCGCAGGGGTATTCAGATGGCGTATAATCGGATGCACAATATTACGCCGCAGCCGATTAAGAAAAAGTCGGGGAATGCAATTTTGGCGTTTTTGGATGTCTCAAGACGGTTGAATTCTCAGCAGTTGGAGGTGGCTTATGAGCAGGCGGATGATTTATCTTTGGAACAAATACCAGAGTTAATTACGCAGTTGGAAGCGCAGATGAAGGAGGCGGCGAAAAAGTTGGAATTTGAGCAGGCGGCGAAGTACCGAGATCAGATTAAGCATCTGCGAGATAAGATGTTGGGGAATTAGTTAGTTTGGGTTGGGTTGGGTTGAGTTGAGTTGGGTTTCGCTTTGCTCAACCCAACCTACGATTTACAATTGTTTGGGATCTATTCCAAATTCTCGCAATTTTGCTTCTAAGAGTTCATTGCGCCGGCGTTGTTGTTCGAGTTCAGATAAAGCATTTTCTTTTTCTTGACGTTCTTGTTCTCGAAGTTGTCCAATTTCCACAAAAGATAAAAACTTTTGTCCATCTGGCCGGTAAATTTCTAGGGTATCGTCTGGAAGTTCAAAGCGGATATTTAAACGGGGACTCACCCATCCATTAATTTCTTCGATGATTTCTAAATGTTGTCCTGAACGCAAATAGCCAATGAATTCATTATCATCTGGATCGTAGATGTAATATTCTTCTACGCCGTAAGTTTCGTAAAATTTGAATTTCAAAGCCATTTTTTTGAGCCGGTTTCCGGGGGATAATATTTCAAATACAACTTGCGGGGGGATGTTGTTTTCTTCCCATTGTTTATAGGAACCTCGGTCGCCTTTTGGCCGGTTGAAAACAACCATAGTATCGGGTGCTTGGCGTCGTTTGTTATCGCCTTCTACGGGATACCATAGTAAGTCACCGGCTACAAAAACATCGGGGTTATTTGCGTATAATAATTCGAGGTTTTCTTTGATGGTGACAATCCAGCGGAATTGTTTGGTATTATCTGACATGGGTTCGCCGTCGCTGTCGGGGTAGATGATGGCCGGTTTTTTTGTGCTTTCGAGTTGTTTGATCATAAATAAATTACCTTTTTAAAGTTGGAATTGAGAGGCCGGTGGGTTAGGATGATTTTAACAAATAGGCCGGTTTTTGTAGGTTGGGTAGAACGAAGTGAAACCCAACCCATACAACACTAGCCTTTTCACCCACCGGCCACTTTTTGCAAAAATCTCCTATCATTTTTATAACCCTATTATCTTATCGCTATGACAACTACCCCTCTAACAAAAGCCTATGAAGAATTAATCGAATTTATAGCCACCGGCACCACTCCCCAAAGCCTAATTAACTTTCAAGCTTCTGATACCGTAAAACAGCGGGTAATACACCTAATTGAGCTAGAAAAAATCAACAGCCTCACTCAAGACGAAAAGAAAGAATTAGACAACTATATGCAAATTGAACATTTGATGAGGTTAGCAAAAGCAAAAGCCTATAAATACCTGCCAACCTCATCACATCAATAAAAAATCGAAATACTAACTCACCCCATACTCCTTAAACCAAGCTAACAACCGGCGCCACCCATCCTCCGCCGGCTCCTTGCGATAAGTAGGCCGGTAATCAGCATAAAAACCATGCGGAGCATCCGGGTATAAAATAATCTCAGAACCACTCTCCCCAGCCTTCAAAATACCCCGCATTTTCTCTACCGCCTCATTAGGAATTAAATCATCCTTACCCCCATACAAACCCAAAACCGGCACCTTCAAATACGGCGCAACATCAATCGGATGCTTAGGCGTTAAAGCCGTCGAATCAGACATCAACCGGCCATACCAAGCCACCCCCGCCTTAATTTTAGGATTATGCGCCGCATACATCCAAACAACCCTTCCTCCCCAACAAAACCCCGTAATTCCAACCTTATTACCATCCCCCTTACTAGACTTTTCTGCCCAAGCAATTGTCGCATCCAAATCAGACATAACCTGAGCATCAGGAACCTTAGAAACTACCTTAGAAACAATCTCTTGAACATTCGTCATCCCCGAAACATCACCCTGACGAGCAAACATTTCTGGCGCAATTGCTAAATATCCTAACTTAGCAAACCGGCGACAAACATCCTGAATATGTTCATGCACCCCAAAAATTTCTTGCACCACCAAAACTACCGGAAAACTATTACCAGATGCCGGCATTGCACGATAAGCCGGTATTTCTCCATCCTCTACCGGAATTTTTACCTCACCGGCAATTAAACCCTCACTATCCGTCTTAATTGTTTGGGCTGAAATTGGGCCCGCCGCCACCGCAAAACCAACCGCAAGTGCAGACATTACAAAAAACTGCCGGCGTGTTAAATCAGCCATAAATCTTTGCTCCAAAAAGTAATACAACGCTATCAGGAATCTGCTGTTTTTTAACCAATCATACCAGATTTAATTTTCAGAGTGGGGTTTTTTGGATTTGTGGGAGAGGTTTTATTTTTTAACCGCAGATGTTAGGCGTAGCCTGCACTTCGTGCGTACGCAGATGAACGCGGATAGGTTATCTGTTTGAAATTGGATTTGGGATGAGGGATGACTGTTGATTAAAAAAATCTTTACAGACTCTTCATAATTTTAGCGCCTCAACTCTTGGCAAATTAGGCATAACAGAAAGAGAGGCTTTTATTAAAAAAATGACGCCAAATACCATAAATAAAATACCGTTCGTTGACTTTAGCCACCAACACCAACCGATCCAAACTCAACTCGAACAAGCAATCCAAACCGTAATTCAACGCGGCGATTTTGTCTTAGGAGAAGCCCTGACAGAATTTGAAAATGCTTTTGCCGGCGCCTGTGGTGTCAAATATGGCATCGGCGTTGCTTGTGGTACTGATGCTATTGCCCTTGGATTACAAGCCTGTGGAATTCGTAGCGGTGATGAAATCTTGGTTCCCGCCAACACTTTTATCGCCACCGTGATCGGAGTTTTGCGGGCCGGTGCAGTTCCTATCCTCGTTGATTGTGACGTAGAAACAGCCTTAATTGACCTGGAAGCAGCCGAAAAAGCAATTTCCCCCAAAACAAAAGCAATCTTGCCGGTGCATTTATACGGCCAAATGGTCTCGCCAAAACAACTCCTCGACTTCGCCGGCACCCATAACCTCTTCATCTTTGAAGACGCAGCCCAAGCCCACCTCGCTTTATCCGAAGGCTACCGCGCCGGCAGCATCGGTAAAGCCAGCGCCTTCAGCTTTTATCCCAGCAAAAACCTCGGCGGTTTTGGTGACGGCGGAATGGTAGTCACCCCCGATCCCGACATTGCCAAAAATCTCCGTTCCCTCCGCAACTACGGCGCCCCCCAAAAATATCTCCACACCGACACCGGCACAAATAGCCGCCTCGACACCCTCCAAGCCGCCGTCTTAAACGTCAAACTTCCACACCTTCGGAAATGGAACCAACAACGAAACACAGCAGCCCAAAACTATGAGAATTTATTGCACAATAAACCTATCATCCCTCTCCAAAACAAAACAGCCACCGGCCATGTTTATCACCTCTATGTTATTCGTATCCCCCACCCCTTAGATCGCAATTTTTTTCAACAACAACTTGCCGAAATTGGCATCCAAACCGGCATCCATTATCCCCTACCTTGCCACCTCCAACCCGCCTATCAAAACTTAGGCTATCAAAAAGGCGATTTTCCCGCCGCTGAAACCCTCTCTCAAGAAATACTTTCCTTGCCTATGTATCCGGGTTTAACCCCCTCCCAAATTCAGCAAGTCATCAACAGTATAGAACTTGTTTTGTGCCATCAAAATAAACTATAAAATCATGCAAATTGAACGCAAAATTACTGACAATATCCAGCCATACCTCCTTTTTGGCAGCATCCTAAGTCTGCTAAGCATTTTGTATGCACCCGTGCTGATTCACTGGTACCAAGGCTGGCTAAAAATGATTAAAATCAGCCTTGAACACGAATATTTCAGTCACGGACTCATCGGCTTACCTTTCGCCGCCTATATTAGTTGGCTCGACCGGCACAACTGGCAAAAACTCCCCAACCAAACTCATCCCCTCGGTGGTTTTTTGCTTGGACTTGCAGGAGTTATGTATCTCAGCGGACTACCCGATCTTGTCAATTTATCCTTTCCAATTATTTTAACCGGCATGAGTTTATGGTTTAAAGGAATTGCCGGTTTAAAACAACAAGGCTTTCCCCTCCTTCTCACATTTTTAGCCACCCCCAACGAACTACCTTATCTTATTGCCCCTTACACCTTACCTCTGCAAAGTTTTATTGCTGGATGTGCGGGATTTTTCCTCATTCAATTAGGTATGGACGTTACCGTTCAAAACATTAACATTTTTGTTGGTGACAAAATTGTAGAAGTCGCCCCTCACTGTGCCGGTTTAAAAATGTTATTTACCAGCCTTTATGTCAGTTTAATGCTAATTAATTGGTACGGCACCTGGACATCCCGCGCCACAACCATCACATTTTTAACCCTTACCGTACTAATGAGTACCATTGCAAACATTATTCGCAACACCTTACTCACCTTATTTCACGGCACCGGCGCCAACCAACTTTTTAACTGGCTACATGACGGATGGGGCGGAGATTTATACTCGGCAATTATGCTAGTTTTATTAATAGTCATCCTCAACGGCCTGGAAAAACTCAAAGAAGTCTTTACCTTTGAACCAGAAACCGAAGATGGGTAAATACTAATTGCACACATGACAAATTAGCTTACGGGCAGTGTCCCTCTGCCTGCCCTAGACAAACCACCCATGAAAAATGAAAGCCTTTCTAAAATAATTTTATTCCTATTTTTATTAGGGGTAATAGTAGTGGGGGCAATTCCAGGGTATTTTAGCGGATATTGGCGATGGCAAAAGCCCCCAGCAGTTGCAAATATTGAACAACTCAGACATCTACGCACAACCGGCCTCACAGTAGAAAACTGGCAAACCCTCGATAAACAACCCTTAAACATCGGCGGTTTGCATTGGATTTTACAAGACATCCAAAACGATACTAAAACCAAAGCCTTAATCTTATTATTACCCCAATCAGAATCTACAGATCAACCACAAGTTGAATGGACAGATATCAGCGGTTTACAGCGGTGGAACATGGACTCACAAACCCAAATTAAATTTACAGCAACCACCCCACAAAATCCCCCTTCTAATACATCCCAAACAGCCACAGTAGAAGCAAATTTTTTTCGGGCCTGGAGTGACCGGCAAACCTGGGCAGTAGTCTCTTGGTACGCCTTCCCCACCGGCGGAAACCCATCACCCCAAGCATGGTTTTGGGCAGATCGTAAAGCCCAACTCTCTAACCGGCGTGTTCCCTGGGTTGCAGTTAGCATCCAAATTTTTATCGAACCATTAGGAGATATCTCCAAAATCAGGCCGGTGGCCGAATCTTTGGCTAAAAATGTTCAAACTGCTTTAATGACCGGCCCCTTGGCAGAATAGGAGATCATAATACAACCGAACCCATCGGCCCCTTATCATTTAGCCATGAGCATTTACCATTGAATGATGATTAAATTCTCCCCATACCACTTATTGTCATTGACTGGTGCAAGTCTCCCCACCGGCACCATAACCCTAATCATGGCCGGCATTTTAAATACTACTCAACTGCCAACCAACGCCCAAACCCCACAACTCCTTTCACCACCGCCCAATTCCACCCCCTCTTTTAACCCTCCCGCCAGCGGAACGCGACAGGGTGGAGTTCCGCAGACAAGCGACTTATTCCGAACCTACCGATTAGGCCCAGGCGATCAAATATTCGTGCAAGTATTTCGCTATCCCGACCTTACCTTCAACGGCCAGATTAACCCTGAAGGCAAAATCATCATGCCCTTAATTGGCAGTTTATCTGTCCAAGGATTAACCCTAGAACAAGCCCAAGAACTCATCCAAGTAAGACTGAGCCAA
Source organism: Ancylothrix sp. D3o (assembly GCF_025370775.1). NCBI lineage: Bacteria > Bacillati > Cyanobacteriota > Cyanophyceae > Oscillatoriales > Microcoleaceae > Ancylothrix > Ancylothrix sp. D3o. The sequence goes on from NZ_JAMXEX010000005.1 coordinate 355,935, forward strand.
TTTATCCGAGATCCGATTGTAACGCTTGCCCTCGCAGCCCAAAGACCCGTAAATATTGCCATCACAGGCGAAGTCGGCCAACCGGGGTTTTATGTTATCCCTACAAATATTCAACCTAGAATAGCCAGCGCCATAATATTAGCCGGTGGAGCAAACCCAACCGCAGACTTAAGATTTGTCCGAATTCGGCGAACCTTAAACGATGGAACAGTCCTAGAACGCAACTTTGATTTATTCACCCCCCTGCAAAGCGGCGGGGAACTGCCAAGCGAACGCCTTGAAGACGGCGACGTAATAATTATCCCCAAACAAGACATCACCACAGCCCCCAGCTACAACCCCCAAATTATCAGCCAATCAAACCTAGCATCCAACCGGCCCATATCAGTCACCGTCGCCGGAGAAGTAGGCCGGCCAGGATTTTATCCCCTCCCTCCCCAGAGTGTGCGAGTGTTCGACGCCTTACAGATAGCCGGTGGACTCACAGCAGCCTCAGACTTAAGCAGCATCAAAATCCGACGTACCCTCTCAGATGGATCAGTAATCGAACAAACCCTAGACTTTTTGACACCCCTCACCACCGGCACCCTACCCCCCGCCTTTCGACTTTCCGAAGGCGACGTCATTTTTATCCCAAAACGCGAAATAAGCAGCGCCGGCGATGAAATCAGCGCGTTAATTGGCCGGTCAACCCTGGCATCCCAAACCGGCATCCAAGTCACTGTCACCGGCGAAATCGCCAAACCTGGATTTTATCCCCTACAAGCAAACGCCTCACGAGTATCCGACGTCTTACTGCTGGCCGGTGGAATCACCCAAACCGCAGACTTGCGAGCCGTCCGTGTGCGAAGATCATTAGGAGAAGGCCGGTATAGCGAAGAAACCCTCGACTTATTCACCCCCTTACAAAACTCCCAACCCCTACCCGACCTGCGTTTAGCCAATGGCGATGCCGTCATTGTCCCCAGACTCGAACCCGGAACCGATGCAGCCTACGACCGACGATTAATAGCCCGCTCAACCCTCGCAAAACCCACCATCAACGTGCGAATTTTAAGTTACCCTAGTGGTGCAGCCGGTACCGTCAGCCTTCCCAACGGCAGCAGCTTTGCGGACGCACTCAACAACATCCCCCTAGATAGAGCCAACCTCCGCAGCATAGCCTTGATACGCTTTGATCCCGAACAAGGAAAAGCAGTCTCACAAGACCTAGACGGCAAAGAAGCACTATTGGGAGATCCCACCCAAAACCCCATGCTCCAAGACAACGACGTTATTGTAGTTGGTCGAAACCTAGTAGCAAGAATAAGCTACGCCCTCAACACCTTTACGCAACCATTTCGAGATATTCTCGGATTTTTGCTATTTTTTGAATCCCTCAGCAATAGCGCCACAAACCTCTTTGCCCCCCCCGGAACTAACCGCTAATTTAAAAAAATATTGTTAAACCTTTAACCTTCAAACCCCTATCCTTTTTCATCCCTCGTTTATCTGCGTTCATCTGCGTTTATCTGCGGTTTATATAAAAACCCAACCCCAAACTAAAACCTAAAATCATTATGGTTCTCCCTATTGTAAAAAAATATCTTATAGCAATTGGCAAATATAAATGGTTAGGAGCAGGTGTTTTTGTCCTAGCCGTAGGGGCCGGTGGAGTTTTAGCAATTCAACCAGATCCCAAACCAAGTTTTACCGCCGAAGGCTTCCTCGCTTCTAATAAACCATTAGTCATATTTTCTAAAACAACATCCGAAGTGCAAGGACAAGCACCTCAAGTTAACCCAGATTTTTTGTTAGCGCCAGAAGTCATAAAAATAGTAGCTGATCAAACCAAAGAAGACCCAAATCAGCTAAGAAATGGCGCAAAAGTGATTATGCCCAAAGAAGGAACACCGCCCTTAATTCAGGTGCAATACCGGGCAGAAAATCCTGAAAAAGCAAAAACCATCGTCAGCGCTTTGCTCAATGCAATGGTGCAATATAGCAGCAAAATTAACGAAACGCGAGTAGAAGCAACAATTGAGGAATTGCAAAAACGTTTGGTGCCGGTGGAAACAGAACTCAAAGAAGCACAGCAAAAACTCGAACAATATGATCGCGTTGAAGGGGCTGTGCTGTCGGGCGCTCGAATTGGGGCGCTACCCACCGCCATTGCAACCGCACAAGAACAACAGCGACAACTGCAACTGAGTAGATCGGGGTATGAGGCACAAATTCGCAGTATCTCCGAAAAACTGGGATTAACGCCCGAACAAGCTTATATAGCTCAGGCGCTTAGTGCTGATCCGATTTTGGCTTCTTTGCGGGCACAAATTCATCAAAATGAGGCCCAACTTGAAATTCTTTTGCAAGACTTACAGGAAGATCACCCCAAAATTGTAGAGTTGCGGCGGAATTTGCAAGGTTTAGCAGAGTTGTTTGATCAAAGGGCTGCTGAGGTGGTGGGCGCAAATCGGGCGGCGGGTTTGTTGAATAATGGTGAGATTCGCTCCATTAGTAGTTTAGATCCGGCGCGGCAACAGTTGGCGAGTACGCTGGTTGGTTTACAGGCAGAACGAGATCGCGTCCAGCAGCAGTTGGAAGCAACTGGTCGCACAGAACAGGAATTACGGGCGGAGTTTGCGACGCTTCCGAATAAGCAATTGGAACGAGAACGCTTGTTACAGCAGCTAACGATTAAGAAAACTCTTTATGACAATATGCAGACTTTGCTCGCAGATGCCAGAACAGCCCAAGCCGAAGTTGTGAGTAGTGTGAATGTTTTGCCGCAACCGCCAAGGGTTTACCCAACCACAAAGCCGAATTTGCCTATGCCTTTGGTTTTGGTGGCTGGTGGTGTGGTGGGTTTGGTGGGCGGTGGGGTTTTGATATTTTTGGTGTCTTTGCTGGATGGGAAGTTATATACAGTGGAGGAGGTTCGCGCTTGGTTGCAAGATCGGGATCTGCCGGTTTTGGGGGTTTTACCTGCGGTGTGGTTGTTTGATTCTGATCCTGAGAATATGCCTTTGATGGTTGAACCTCATTCTCCTTATTTGGAGTTTTATGAGCGGTTGCGGACGGCTTTGCGTCGGGTGGCTGAGAAGCCGGTGAAAATTTTGTTGTTGACTTCGGCGGCTGCTTCTGAGGGCAAAACTTTTTGTGCTTATAATTTGGCCATTGCTTCGGCACGGGCCGGCAAACGTACTTTGCTTTTTGAGGCTGATTTGCGCCAACCTTCGCGGGCGCGATCTTTGAAGGTGGCGGTTGACCCTGAAAGTTCGCTGGAACCTTTGCGTTATTATGGTCAACCGCATCTTTGTATTCGGATGGTGCCTTTGATTGAAAATCTTTATTTGGTGCCTTCGCTTGCTGTGCGGAATGGGGGGGGCATTTGGGATTCTAGTGAGGTTGAGCGGTTGTTTAAGGAGGTGCGTGGGCGGTTTGATTTGGTGGTGGTGGATGCACCGGCTTTGAGTACCGGCACAGAGGCGCTTTTGTTGGAGCCGCTTTGTGATGGGATGGCTATTGTGACTCGTCCGCTTGTTTCGGAAGGGGGGATGTTGACGGAGTTTGTTGAGCCTTTGATTGATGCGGAGGATGTCCGTCTTTTGGGTTCGATTATTAATGGGGTTGATATTCCGGTGGCGCTTTATAGTCCTTCTGTGGAAACAGAAAAGCCGGTTGTGGATCTCAGGGAAGAAAGCCGGCGCATTTCGGGAATTTCTGCTGAGAAAAAACGTCAATTTCCTCAACCGGGTGAGGTGCCAAGCAGTGGCCGGTTTTAGAAATTTGGGAGGGGACAAGCGGGCAGAGCTTTTGAGTTTGTCTGCTTTTCCGCTTGTGCTTCAATACTCTTCTGAGGGGTTGCTTAAGAGTCCGAAGAGTGGGCCGAGGATGGCTCCGAAGATAAAGCCGCCGGCATGAGCCCAATAAGCAACTCCGCCTTGCATTCCCATGTCAACGGGTGAGTTGAGGCTGGCAAGTCCGTTAAAGGCTTGTTGTACAAACCAAAAGCCCAGGAAAAAGTAGGCCGGTACTCGCACGATGTTTGTGAAAAATCCCAGGGGTATTAAGGTGACAATTTCTGCTTGGGGATATCGCAAAATGTAGGCTCCCATGACGCCGGCTATGGCGCCGGAGGCTCCCAGGGAGGGGATGGTTGAACCTTGGGCAAATAGCCATTGGCTGAGGGCTGCTAGTACGCCGCAGGTGATATAAAAAATTAAGTATTTGATGTGTCCAAGTCGCTCTTCTACGTTGTTGCCAAATATCCACAGAAATAACATATTGCCGGCAATGTGCAAAAATCCTCCGTGTAAAAATTGCGAGCTAATAAGGGTTATCCATTCGGGTACGGGGGATGTGGGTATGATTGCGCCTTCTAGGGTGAGAGAAAGTTCTCTGGGAACTACTGCCCAGCTACGGAAAAAGGCATCTAACTGTGGCGGTAGTAGGGTTATTTCATACAGAAATACTACGATGTTGGCGGCTATTAACCCGTAGGTTACATACGGGGTGATGCGTACTGGGTTGTCATCGCGTAAAGGTACCACTGGCGTTTTTCCTCGCTTTTATAAATTTGCTTTCACGATAGTCTATTCCCCGCAATAGAGGGTTCTACCAAGGGAGAGATTATTGATTTTGAGATTTGAGATGTGGTGTTTTTGATTTTTAAAGTTTTGGGAAAAACGTTAAATAATGAATGGAAATATCTTTTTATGTCCCTAAAATTATATTTATTTAAAAAAGTGAATAAATGGTTAGATGGGGAAAGTTGGCTTGTGTAGGCTTGGAAAATGTAAATAAGGTTAAATTTTAATTTCTCAAATTAAAGGTTTTGAACTGTTAGATTTTTTTCGTAAACAAGTTGAAAATTTGAGAGCTATCTATTAAGAATTGGTGAGCGAGGTATGCCAATTTCTGGGAGGGTGGCACGGATGAGAAACTTTTGGGGGTGGGGGAGGAGTGAAATTCTTCGGGGTGGGCCAATTCCATTCAAAACAAGGATATTACTTCTACCAAGCTAAATATTATAAAAAATAGATAGGAAATTTAAAATTAATTAGTTTTAACAATATCTTTCTTAAGAGGGATAATTTTTTTGTGGGATTGACGGTGAGGGGTGAAACAGCTATGTTGACAGCAAGAAAAAACTAAGGTTTACCCTTAGTGAATAGAGAAAGAGTCATTTCCGGTGGGGTGCATTTATGGTTGACAATTATCAAGTAGGCGGCTACTTACCCTTTGAGGCGCAGACTTATGTACGCCGTCAAGCAGATTTTGATCTGTATGAGGGTTTAAAAAAGGGTGAGTTTTGTTATGTGTTGAATTCCCCACAAATGGGTAAATCAAGTTTGCGGGTGCAAACGATGCGCCGGTTGCAAGGTTTTGGGATTGCTTGTGCTGCGGTTGATTTAAGTAAATTTTGCTCACCTAATCTTACTCCTGAACAGTGGTATGCAGGCGTGGTGAGAAGTTTGTGGGTGAGTTTTAATTTAGAGGAGAAGGTGAATTTACGCGCTTGGTGGGCAAAGCGAGTTTGTGCAACGCCGGTGGAACGGTTTACAGAATTTTTGGAGCAAGTAGTTTTAAGGGAAGTTCCTAAAAATATTGTGATTTTTTTCGATGAAATTGAGAGTGTTTTGAGTCTTAATTTCCGTGTTGATGATTTTTTTGCGGCGCTGCGGCGTTGTTATGATAATCGGGCTGATTATCCAGATTATAATCGGTTGACTTTTGCGGTGATGGGTGTGGCGACTTCAAGACAATTAATTGAAGATAAAATTCGCTCACCTTTTGAGATTGGCCGGTCTATTGATTTAATTGGGTTGCAAATTTATCAAAGTTATTGTTTAGCCAAAGGTTTTTCTAAGAATTCTGCTAAACCGTTGACGGTGCTTGAAAAAGTTATGGAATGGACGGGGGGGCAGCCGTTTTTGACGCAGAAGCTTTGTAAGTTGGTGGTTAATTCGGGGGTGTTTATTGGGGCTGGTAAGGAGTCAGAATTTATTGCGAAGTTGGTAAAAACTTCTATTGTAGAAAGCTGGGAAAAGCAAGACAAGTCCGAACATTTTAAATCGATTTGTGATTACATTAAAGGCAGTGAAAAGTCTACGCGATTGCTGATGCTTTATCAAAAGATATTGATAGAGGGGGCTATTGTTGATGATTTGAGTGGGGAAGAAGAAGGGTTATTGATGGCGGGTTTGGCGGTAAAAAAAGAGGGAAATTTACGGATTTTTAACCGTACTTATCGAGAAATTTTTAACTTAAACTGGATAGAAAGTGAGTTAGAAAAAACTTGCCCTTATTACCCGGCAATGGAAGCTTGGTTTGCTTCGGGTTGTCAAGATGAATCATGCTTGCTGGCGGGTGAAGGTTTAAATAAGGCTTTGGCTTGGGCGAACGATAAAAATTTAAGCAACCGACATTTACAGTTTTTAGAGGAAAGTAAAATTAAATCTCAAATTTCAAGTCAAGTTGCGGATAAATTTAAGGCACGTTCTCAAGTTTTGGCCAAAGAACGTTTGGCGGTTGATAAGGATGAACACCTTATTTACAATCATTTAATTTACTGGGGTGATAAAGAACCGCCAGCGCAATTAGTTGAGCGTTGTAATCAGTTGTTTGTCGAAGTTGCCGGTTATCCCGATCCTCAAGTTTTAGCAGCGCTAGAGCGAATTGTTGGGGCAAATCCAAGTTATGAGCAATTTAGATATTTTCTGAATCGTTGTTGTCATATTTTAATTAACCGCTGGCAAACTCATTCGCGCACACATGGGGCAATTGCTGATTTAGTGAAAGTGTTTGAAAAGGTGCCGGTGCAGTCTGTGCAAAAAGTTGCTGGTTCGGGTTTATATCTGCGCTTGCAAGAATTGATTGAGGATTTTAAAAAAAGTGAAGAGTATTTGACTTTGAAACGGTTGGTGAGAGCGGTTTCTGAACACGCACCGAGTCAGGTAAAACCAGGAGTGAAACCGGCTTTGGGTCAATTAATTTGCCGGTATCCTTATTTATATACCCATTGTTTGTTGGCTCCCGAAAGTTCTTATGAACACGCTTCAACAATTCGGCAGATTTCTATTCAACGTCAATGGGAATATGAGGTTAATTTATCTCAATATGCAACTTATTTGATGCGGCGGACGCAAATGGTAAGTAAATTAGGAGTATCTGCTTGTAAGTTCCCGGCGCCGGTGCAAAATCCGACTTTGCTGACAGATCAGGAGTTGTTTTTTGCGCTGAGGCAATTTGTGGGGAAGGTGGAAGGATCTTATAGTTATCGAGATTTGGCGCAGGTGTTTTTAACTCATACGAGTGAAACAAAATCTTACCGGGGATTTAAAGCGGATTTGTATGAGTATATTATTGCTTCTGTTGAGCCGGAATATGGCAGGCGTCAGTTTAATGGACGTTTATATAAGCATTTGATGAAAGATACTTTTCCTGAATGTGATGGCCACCGTTTAACGGATTTTTTGATTATGCGGACTTGTAGCCAGTTGTTTAATTTTTTGGTGGTGGCAAATCCTCAGTCTCCAAATCATTATATTTTTATTGATTTGATTGCAAATTTGGGGCCGATCCGCACGATTGGTCTTTTGCTGAAGATTGTTTTGCTGTCGCGGAAGGTGAAGTTTTATCTGGAAAAGCGGTTTTCGATTTTATTTAACCATTATGAGGGGTTGCAGGTGGGTGAAATTTTGTGGTTGGTGAAGTCTTTGGAAAATTTGAATGTGGCGTTTGGGGTAAATTTTGGAGAGGTGGATGTTTGTTTGTTTAAAGTTTAGGTTTTTTTTGAATAATTGGTAATTAAAAAATCGGGTGTGGAAGCGGTGGAGATACCGGCTCCACACCAGACCTAATTATTGTTTACCGTGAATGATTATTGATTGAAACTCATTATTTCGGTGTTGGGTGGTAGGGTGGGGGTATCGGAAATTTTTTCAAAATTTGTTGCTGTTTCTTTTAGTTCTGTTGGTCGGGGTTGCCCTGGGTTTGTGCCTTCGAGTTGGAGGCGCATTTTTCCTTCGGTGGTGAAGTCAAATACGGTTAAAACGGTTTGTGTGGTGTCTAGTTTGACATCAAGGTGCATGGGTTTGGGGGTACTGTCGATTTTGTACCCCATTTCAATAGCGCGGGAGGGTTCATCTGCTTTCGGCGGTGGCATGATGTAGAGTTTTCCGTCTGGGGTGAAAATGAACATTAGCAGGGGTGCACCGGCGGGATCTTTTGCCAGCCATTGTCCGTAGAGTCTCTCGACGACTGGGTTGGCTGGGGCGTTTGGTTGGGTTTGGGCCGGTGTTGCTGGGGCCGGTGTTGCTGGGGCCGGTGTTGCTGGGGCCGGTGTTGCTGGGGCCGGTGTTTGGGCGAAGACGGAGGGTGCAAGGGGGCTCAGGAGTCCCAGACACAGGGTTGAGGCGAATATTTGACCGGCCCGTTTGATGTGTTGTTGGCCTCTGGGCCGGTTTGTGACGGTGTAATCCATTTGATTTGCTTAGGAAATTTCAATGATCTTAGCTGATCATAAGATCGGAACCTGGGGGACAGAAGTTCTCCCCCTAAGAAGAAATGGGAAATGAAAAATCTCTCCCCCTAACTGCCTCGCGGCTGGCGGGCAGGGGGAGAGAAGAAGAATAAGAAGAATTGGAAAAATTAGCTGCCGAGGTAATAGTCTCTGGTGCCTTTGGCGCTGAGGGCTTCTCCAAGCCGGTTGAGGGCGTGGACGTAGGCGGCTGTTCGCAGGTTGATGGAAAATTCCTGCTTGATTTGCCAAATTTTCAGGGTTTCTTCCACCATTTTTTGTTTGAGGCGTTGGTTAACTTCTTCGAGTGTCCAGTATAGTCCGCTGCGGTTTTGTACCCATTCAAAATAACTGACGGTGACTCCACCGGCATTGACTAAAATATCTGGAAATACATAAATGCCTTTTTCTGCCAAAATTTTATCGGCGGCGGAGGTTGTGGGGCCGTTGGCGACTTCAAAGATGTATTTTGCTTTGATATTGTGGACGTTTGTTTCGGTGATTTGATTTTCTAGGGCGGCGGGAATGAGTAAATCAACGTCTAAACCAAGTAAGTCTTCATTGCTCAGGACTTCGTGTTCAACGACGTTGCATACGCTGTCCTCGCAATAGATGGCTTGTAGACCTTTTTGGGTGTCTTTGAACCGGCGAATGCTGGGAATATCTAAGCCTTTTTTCGCGTAGACTCCGCCTTTTGAGTCGCTGACGGCGACGATTTTGTAACCGGCATTGTAAAGCAGGGTGGCGAGGTGGGCGCCGGCGTTGCCAAATCCTTGAATGGCGACGGTGGTATTTTGGGCCGGTTGGTCAAATTTTGGCATCAGGGTTTCGATGACATAAAATGCGCCGGCGGCGGTGGCGGTGTCGCGTCCAAGGCTGCCTCCCAAACTCAGGGGTTTGCCGGTGACTACGGCGGGGGTGAGTTGCCGGTGGATGATGCTGTATTGATCCATGTACCACCCCATGATCATTGGGTTGGTGTAGACGTCGGGGGCGGGAATATCGATGTCGGGCCCGATAAAGTCGGCGATAGCGTCAATGTAGCCGCGAGAAAGGCGTTCGAGTTCAAGGCGGGAGAGTTCTTTGGGGTTGACGGTAACTCCGCCTTTTGCGCCGCCAAAGGGAAGGTTAACGGCTGCACATTTAAATGTCATCCAAAAGGCAAGCGATTGTACTTCGTCTAGGCTAACGCTGGGATGATAACGGACTCCTCCTTTTCCGGGGCCCCGTGTGTCATCATAGCGGACTCGGTAGCCTTTAAATATTCGTAATGAGCCGTTATCCATTCGTACAGGAATTGATACGGTTAGGCTGGTTTTTGGATATTTTAATCGCTCTATTGCGTCTTCAGAAATATTTGCATATTTGAGAGCTTGTTCTAGCCGCTTGCTGGCATCTGCAAATAATGATTCGCTCATTTTAGTAATTTCTCCTTTCCGCCACACAGGGGGAAGTTTTTGGATTTTAAGCGGGTTTGTTTTGATCCCCGTTTTGTTTGCTTTTGTTTTCGGGGCGAGGTTTTGGGTCTTTTGGATAAGTTGTGACGCAAAGGCCCGGATCAGTCGCGGCGTTGTTTTGTACCGGCTGATTAATAAATAAAAGGGGTCTTTTGCGGAGATTTTATAAGTAAACTTAATTTTTGTTTAAGGCTTTTCAACCTCTCTTCTTTTAATATGGTATCCATTTACACAGTTTGTCAATAGAAAATTCGGATAAAATTTAAAGCTTATTTTTTGGCGATTTGGACTGTCAAAATAAGTAAATATGCTGAGGGGTTTAAGTTGGCAGGCGGGTTAGTGTTGAAATTTGTTAGCATAAGTTATGAGATTTGTCAAGAAAAACTCTGTCTGGATGGATAACGAAATATTTACAACGGACAACTGATGATAGAACTGCTGGCGGCACTTTCTGCTTCTGCGGCGGGGGGTCTGCGAATTGCTCTGCCCCTACTTTTGATTGGAATTTTGCAAAGTGAGAGTTTATGGTCGCGCTTTCCTGTGTTGTCGCGCTTTCCTCAGCCTCTGGTGGTGGGGGTTTTGGTGAGTTGGTCGCTGTTTGAGTTGTTTGCTTCTAAAAAATTGCTGGGTCAGCGGATTTTGTTGGTGGTTCAGCTTGTTTTTAGTCCTCTGGTGGGGGCAATTTTGGCGATGGGGATTGCTCAAATTACGCTGGTTGAGCAAAAAGGAATGCCTGCTTTTTTGGTTTGGATTATTGGTGTTGTTGGGGGGTTATTGGCTTTGGTTTTGCAGTTGGTGCAGGCTGGCTGGTTTTATCGTCTGCGGGGGTTGCCGGTGTGGGTGATTTTTTTGCAGGATGTGCTTTGTGTTTGTTTGGTTTTGTTTGCTTTTGATGCTCCTCGACAGGGGGGTTTGATTGCTTTGCTTTTGCTTTGGCTGGCAATTCGGAGTTCTAAGGATTGGTATAATTGGTATGTGGAACAGGGGCCGCGTAGGAAGTCTCGACAAAATAAAAGTGATCAAGATTAATTAGTTTTAGGATAGTTTTTGAAAGGGCTGCAACTGATTAGCGAACCAGTTATAAGCCTTTATTTTAATAAGATAGGGGTAAATTTTGGATTGGATTAGATAGTTTTATTTTTTTATAAAAAAATCTCGTGGGGGAAGAAACCAAAGAGCCAAAATGTACAGATAAGAACACAAGCCAGGGTGGAATTGTTGGCAGCGGCGAATCTTAAAATAGCGAGTGCTTTGTTTTAAGCAGAGCTTTATAACCAGGCGCAAGATTTTGCGAATATCGCCCGCGAAAAAGCTGAACAGTTAGAATAAACTTTGCATTAATTGCAGCAAACTTAAGCATAATTGATTCAGCCTGAGAAAATTTTTTGTTTCGGTCAAATGGTGCCGGGGGTAGCGCAGAAAATTAATAAAATGATAGGATGTTTATATAGGTTGAAAATCTAAAATCTAAAATCTAAAATCCGATCATGTTTATGGAAAGTAAGGAATCGGCAAAGCCAAGTTTTAACCGGCCTGAATTATTGGCACCGGCGGGAAATTGGGAATGTGCTAAAGCGGCGATTGAAAATGGTGCGGATGCTATCTATTTTGGCCTAGAACGCTTCAATGCTCGAATGCGGGCCGAAAACTTCACTCAGGCTGATTTACCGGAATTGATGGAGTTTTTACACCGGCGCGGTGTAAAGGGTTATGTGACTCTGAATACGTTGGTTTTTGGGGGGGAACTCTCACAAGCGGAGCAGTATCTTCGCACAATTATTAATGCTGGGGTGGATGCGGCGATTGTACAAGATATAGGAATTTGCCGGTTGATTCGTCATTTATCCCCGGATTTTCCGATTCACGCTTCTACGCAAATGACGGTGACAAGTGCGGCGGGTGTGGAATTTGCAAAAAGCCTGGGCTGTGAGTTGGTGGTGCTGGCCCGCGAGTGTTCGCTGAAAGAAATCACTAAGATAAAGCAACAGATAAGCGAGAGGGGTGTTTCGTTGCCTCTGGAAGTGTTTGTGCATGGGGCGTTGTGTGTGGCGTATTCGGGTCAATGTCTCACGAGTGAGTCTCTGGGCGGGCGTTCGGCGAATCGTGGTGAGTGTGCCCAAGCTTGTCGGATGCCTTATGAGTTGCTTGCAGATGGGGAAATAGTAGAACTTGGTGAGCGAAAATATTTGCTGAGTCCGCAAGATTTGGCTGGGTTAGATGTGTTGCCAGATTTGGTTAGAGCGGGTGTGAGTAGCTTAAAGATAGAAGGACGTTTGAAAAGCCCGGAGTATGTGGCGAATGTAACTAAAGTATATCGGGAAGCGCTGGATCGGGTGATAACTGAGATGGCGGGTTCTGCTTTAGAAGGTGTAAATTCCCAATCTCAGGAAAAATATAATTTAGAAATGGCATTTTCTCGTGGGTTATACACCGGCTGGTTTCAAGGAATTAATAACCAGGAATTAGTTCATGCTCGTTTTGGCAAAAAGCGAGGGGTTTATTTGGGGGAAGTGACGCGAATTTGTAAGGAAAAAATCAGTGTAAAATTGCAGGTGCCGGTGAAACCGGGGGATGGGGTTGTGTTCGACAACGGACACCCAGAAGCAGCAGAAGAAGGGGGGAGAATTTATGAAGTTGAACGGCAAGGAAAGGAAACAATTTTAGGCTTTAGTCGGCAGAGTTTTAATTGGCGAAAAGTTAATATTGGCGATAAAGTTTGGAAAACCAGCGATCCAGAACTTGACCGGCATCTACGGCAAACTTTTACGGGGGAAAACCCACTATTTACGCGGCCAATTTCTCTGGAAATTCACGGGGAAGCGGGGGGATTTATGAGTGTGATTGCCCGTGATGAATTGGGAAATATTGTGCAGGTTGACTCGGCAATGGCGCTGGTGGATGCACACAACAAACCGCTGACTACGGAACGGCTGCAAGAACAATTTGGCCGGTTAGGAAATACGCCGTTTTGTTTAGGAACTTTGGAAAATTTGATGGTGGGGGAATTGATGATGCCGGTGAGTGAATTAAATCGCTTGCGGCGAGAAATTGTTGCTCAACTCGAAGCGATGCGATCTGCACCTAAACGCTGGGAGTTACGGCAAAATGTTTCGGTGGCTGATTTATTGCCCAAAGCAAATGTTACATTATCCCCGCCGCCTGAATTAATTGTTTTGGTGCGTAATTTACGGCAGTTAGAAGCTGCTTTGAAAGCCAAGGTTGAAACGCTTTATTGTGAGTTTGAAGACCCGCAAAAATATAAAGAGGCGGTGCGGATGGTGCGGGAAAATCCAACCACAAATAATCAAAGTATTTGGGTTGCGCCACCGCGTATTACGAAACCGTCAGAAAATTATATTTTGCAACAAGTTAGTGATTGTAATGCGGATGGGTATTTGCTGCGAAATTATGACCATTTGAAGTTTTTTGCCGGTGAACGTTGTCGGGGAGATTTTGCGCTAAATGTGGCTAATCCTTTGACGGCTGATTATTTTGTTAATCGTGTTGGCTTGGAACTTTTGACGGCTTCTTATGATTTGAATATTCATCAATTAGAGGATTTAATTGCCGGTTGTCCTCCTCATTGGTTTGAAGTCACAATTCATCAGCGAATGCCAATGTTTCACATGGAACACTGTGTTTTTTGTGCTTTTCTTTCAACGGGAACTGATTTCACGAATTGCGGGCGCCCGTGCGAAAAATATGAGGTAAAATTGCGTGATCGGGTGGGCACAGAGCATATTTTACAAGCGGATGCCGGTTGTCGGAATACGTTATTTAATGGCAGTGCTCAGACGGGGGCTGAATATGCGGAACGTTTGTTACAGCTTGGGGTGCGTTTTTTCCGCATTGAATTTTTGAATGATACTCCTGATCAAGTGATAGAAACTATTGGCAGTTATCGCAAGTTGTTACGCGGTGAAATTAGCGGTGATCAATTGTGGCAAGCTTTGAAGTTGCTACCAAAATTGGGGGTGACTCGCGGTTCTTTGGGGATGCAGGGAATGAAAACAGCTAAAGTTTAAAAAAAGGCCGGTTGGGTTGAGGAAGGGGGCGGGAACTCTTGCTGGGTTTGCATACAGGCGCTTCGCCTTTGCCAAAGAGTGGCACCGCCCCTACATCAAGAATTAGTCATTACCATTTCTACGAGTTCAACGCAAACTTGGTTGAGAAATTCTGAGTCTACTTGTGGCGGTAATTCGGTTTTGACTGTTTTGATTTCTTCAAATAAGTTTTCGGCTATTTGTTTGACTTCTTCGTAGGCAATATCGCCGTTACGAATGGAGAGCAAATAGTCGGCATCACCGGCTTTTTTGCGGTTGACTGAAAGTGTGCCTTTGGTTAAAATTTCAATTCCCATTTTCAGTAAACGGATGCTATGAGCCATGTGTTTTGCGTCATACCCACATTTGCTTTCTAAGGCTTTTCTTTGGGGGTTTCTGCCGGCTTTCCATTTAGAATATGCTTCCCATTCATTCAAGGCTTGCCGGTAGCCTTGGGAAACGTGCAACAAATGAATGAAATTATCGGTTGCTCGCGTATATTCTTTGACTTTTGGTAATAAGTCGGCTGGGATTGGATGCTGTTTGATGATGCCTTTGTAATCGATTTTTTCTAGCAGCAATGTCCGCAGTTCTTCGGTGGGTTCCATAAACTCTATGCAGTCTCGCACGAGCATATATAGGAATTCCAAAAAAGCGTTAATTTCTGATTTGGTTAAAGGCCGGTAGTCTTGTTCATGCAGTCCAAAATCTTGGGGTTCTGGTTTTTTTGATGGGGGATTTAGTAACCATTTTCGATGACTTTCTACTCGTTTGACTTGTGCATAAGCATAGCCAACAAAAGATGAGCGGACTTTTTGTGATAAAAAGGCAGAACGGTAAGAAATCAGTTTTTCGGCAATGGGAGAAAGGTGGATATAAAATTCTCGATCCATCCAGAGCATTTCTAAAATGTTGGGGTTATTAGAGCCAATTAAAGTTAAAAATTTTCGCAGTTCATAGACGGTGCAATCTTTGGCTGTATCAAGCATTGGATATAGGCCGGTTCCTGGTTCTGTTGTCCAGCCTGTGTCTTTTTGTTCGATGTTTTTAAAGCCTAAATAATAGTCTTTTGGGGCAATAAATATGCCTTTGTAATCAAAATCTGAGGCCGGTGTTGCTGTTCCGTAAGCTTGGCTGCCGGTGAGGGCGAGTAAAATTATGCCTGCCTCTACGCTTTTTCTGTCCATTGATTCTCCTTTATCGCCTTAAAATCGCCTTGTATTTTTTAGTGTTACATAAATAATACACTAAGATTCACCGGCTGTAAATACAGTTGCCGATGGCCGGCTGATACAGGCGGGCCGGCAGACATTGCTGCCAGTAAACCTGCATATATAGCGTTTTTCTGATCAATGGGGCATAGGATAAACCCGGTTTGTTTTAAAAAGCAGGTTTTTAGAATTCTTCGTTTACTTCATCGAAGTTAAAACCGCTATAACTTGAGACTGAGTACAAATTTATCCCTTTAGAAAGAAGTCAAATTGACCGGCAACTCGCTACGGTGAAGACTGTAATATAAAAGCCGAAAAAGCAAAGCAAACTTTGAGAGAAAAAACATGATAGGAACGAACGGAACCCTTAAAAAAAGGGTAGCCATTCTCATTGAAAATGGCGTCGAGGATGACGAATTTCAAATTCCTTATAAAGCCTTACAAATGGCGGGATTTGAAGTATTAGTTCTCGGTTCTCGCATGAATGAAAACTATGTGGGAAAAATGGGAAAACTCACCATGAAACCCGATGGCACCACCACAGAAGCAATGGCATCACAATTTGATGCAGTGGTGATTCCTGGGGGGATGGCTCCGGATCTGATGCGAACCAACCCTAATACGGTGCGTTTTGTCCAAGAAATTATGGCACAAGGCAAACTCGTTGCCGCAGTTTGTCACGGCCCGCAAGTGTTAATTGAAGGCGATTTATTGAGAAATAGAACAGCGACCGGCTTTTTATCAATTCGCAAAGATATGATGAATGCGGGGGCAAATTATGTCAATGAGCCGGTGGTCATTGATGGTAACTTAATTACCTCTCGCCAACCCGGAGATTTAGCCTTTTTTACCACAGCAATTTTAAATTATTTAGGCTACAGTGGCAAAGATGCCGCACTTCCCGAATTAGCCGATACCAATGCTGAATGGTGGAAACTTGCCGATGCTTGGGGTGGTTCAACAAAAGGCGATATTGTTAAAGCTTTGAATACGGCTTTGGCGGGAGAGCGTTATTCGAGTGAGTCGTTTGGAAGCTACGCAGAAAAAACTTCTGATAGCGAATTGCGCTCGTTGCTGCTTGATATGATTCAAAATAAACAGCACCACATCCAAATGTTAGAAGCGCGTCTGGCCGCATTGGGAGAAAGCCCTTCTATTCCCGCCCAAGTTGCTGATAAATACGCCAAACTTAAAGCGGCTGTCACCGGCAGCGATGATATCTTTTTGCTGCGGAGTACGCTGGGAGATGTGCAAACCGGCGTCGTGGATATTAACAACTTGCGAATCAAATTTACCGACCCCGTTTCAACCCAAATTTTCACAGACATTGAAACGGATATGGCAAATTATGAGCAGTGTCTTGCCGCACTTTACAAAAAACGGATGTTTATGGCGGGTGAAGTTTTAATGCCGGCCAAACCTTCCACCAGTCCTGCTGTGAAAATGTAGGTTTTTTTCCAGGCGAGGGAGACTGAGGTTACAGAGAAAACCTAGTCTGCGAATTCCTCGGCGATTCTCTGTGTTACAAAAATCTTGAATCTTTGAAGAGGCGAAATTATGTTGTTGAAAGAAAAAGAGTCTGGTGATTTGGTGAAAATTGTCGATGTGGATGCCTTGATTATTCCTACTCGTAAAGAAGTTGCCGGCTGTATTCAGGCCGGTCAGGAAGAACAAGATCCGACAAATTTTGATAAAAATCAGTTAGTTTTTCCTTCGGGAGAAACGCTGCCTCGCTGTTGGGTAGATGCTGAATATCAAAGCAGTTAAAAGCGATTTATGAAGCTTTAAAAACCCGGTATTTTTAACAATACCGGGTTTTTGAGTAATCAGATTGATTGGTTATTCGTCGATTTTTTCGATAACAATTTGGAGGTGTGCCACCAACGCACCCATAGCACCCACCGCCGCTACAATTGGAAAAATAGCCGTTGCGATGGCGCCGCCGACAACTCCAACGGTGAGAGGAAGTTCAATAAGAATTCTTCCTTCGTCGTTTTTGATAATAATGCGGCGGATATTGCCTTGGTGGATGAGTTCTTTAACTTTGGAAACAAGCGCATCGCCGGTGATTGTAAATTCTTCGATGCGGACTTTTTCGCCGAAGTTGGCTTGCGTTTCAATGCGTTTGACTTCGACTTCAATGTCTTCGAGTTGTGGTGGTTCTGTGGTAGTTACTACCACCGGCTCGACTACTTCAATGGGCCGGTCAAATGATTCTGTCATGTTTGATTTCTCCGAGTTTTGGCTTGAAATTTTGGTCGTATTTACTTTTATAGTTTTTTCCAGTATGACTGCCCAAAAGGCCGGCTGGAAATTTTGTGAGATTTTGTCTTTGTTTTAATTTTAGCACCGGCTTTTTGAATCGCCCTTCACGGAAGCGAGGTTTGTAATAAATTTATAACTTTTGGTAGAAAACAAATCAGCAGCAGTATGATTAGCAAATAGTTTAGGACTTTGGCCAGGTAAAGTATAGGGTTGTTCCTTGACCTTCTTGAGACTTTAACGAGATGCTTCCGCCTTCATTTTCAACAATTTTTTTAACTAAAGATAAACCTATGCCGGTGTTTTCTCTATGGTCGCGGGCCTGTAAAGTTTGGAAAATGATAAAAACTTTTTCGTGATATTCTTCGGAAATGCCGGGGCCATCATCAGTTACGCTAAATTCATAAAAATTTTCGCGTTCTTCGACGCTGATTGTAATTTTTCCATCTAAGCGGTCGTGATGTTTAATGGCGTTGCTAATTAAATTAGAAAAAACTTGCTGTAACAGCAAGCGAGGGGTATTTAAAATTGGCATTCCGGGGCTAATTACAATTGTAAAACCGGCGGGAGGTGAAAGAGAATCTATCATTTCCCTGAGTAAATTTTCTACAGCAACAGTTTCCGATTCTGTTCTGAGCCGGCCTACGCGAGAATAGTGTAATAAGCCATTAATTAAGTTTTCCATGCGCTGCACTCGCCCCCGCAGCAGTGCCATTTGATGTTGAGTTTCTTCGGTCATTGTCTCGCCGAGGTCTTCTTCTATCCATTGAGAAAGATTAGAAATTGCTCGCAACGGAGCTTTTAAATCATGGGAAGTTACATAGGCAAATTGATCAAGTTCTTGATTGCGTTTTTCTAAAGCATAATTGGTGGCAGTCAGAATTTTTGTCAGCCGCGCCAATTCATCAGCACGAGATTTTAATTCCTCCTCAGTTTGTTTTTGGGCACTAATATCTATCATTAAACCGCGCACTTTTTGAACATTTCCTTGTTCATCTTGAACAATATAAGCTTTATTTCGCAGCCAAACTACCCTGCCATCGGCAGCAATACAGCGGTATTCCAATTCGTGATCGCGGCCTTCTAGCGTTTCTTTATAAGCAAAATCTCCCGCCCACTTGCGGTCATCAGGATGAAAAAGATTCTGCCAAAAATCACTTTTCTCAAGCCACTTTTCGACCGGGTAGCCTAAAATGCTTTCGGCACTTTGGCTGACAAAGGTAAAGCATTGGGTAAACGGATCAGCTTCCCAAAAAATTGCATGACTTAAACCATTAACTAAATCTCGAAAACGCTGCTCGGTTGCTTGGGCTTCAAGACGTGCTTGTTTTTCCCTTCTTAAAAGTTCATCTTTGAGGCGGGTGGCTGCTTCAAGTTGAGCAGTACGTTCACTGACGCGAGTTTCTAGTTCGGTATTGAAACGGGCAATTTCTGCGGCTTGCCTTTTAACTTCTTCTGTTTTTTTAAATAACTCAACAAATACTTTAATTTTTGACAATAAAATCGTAGGCTCAAGGGGTTTAAAAAGATAGTCTACCGCTCCCAGGGAATAACCCTGAAAAATAAATTGATCACTTTTGCTAAAAGCGGTTAGAAAAATAATCGGGGTATTGCGCGAACGCTGTCTCTGACGGATCAGGGCTGCGGTTTCAAAGCCATCAATGCCGGGCATTTGGACATCAAGCAAAATGACGGCAAAATCTTGATTCAGCAAACAACGCAAGGCTTGCTCGCCGGAAGTGGCTTTGACAAGATTTTCGCCCAAGCTGTCGAGAATTGCCTCCAGCGCGAGGATATTGTTGGGATTGTCATCTACTAAAAGAATGTTGACTTTAAAATTTGTAGGCATAGGAAGATAGTTTAGGGTTTAGATTTTAGTTTTAAGATTGCCAATTTAACTTTTTACATTTTACATTTTAAACGCTTTGAGGAAAAGTGTGTTTTTTAAGGCGTTATCGGCAAGTAAAGCGTGAAGGTACAACCTTCATCAGGAGTGCTATGGACAGAAATTCTGCCGCCATGAGCTTCGACAATTCTTTTGGCTATCGCAAGTCCGAGGCCAGTTCCGCCTTTTTTGCGAGAGGCATCCCCGGTATAAAATTCTTCAAAAATATGAGGTAGATCGCGTTCGCTTATTCCTGCACCTTGGTCGTGAATTTTTAACGCCAGCCAATTACTCTCTAACCGGCCCACCAGAGAAATTTGAGTTTGGGAGGTTGAGTATTTCATGGCATTATCAAGTAAGTTTAAAAAAGCTTGTAAAAGTCTTTCGGGGTCGCCATAAATTTGCACATCGGGCACTGTACATTTAATGGTGATAGAATGTCTTTTCATTCGCAATTCTACGGCTTGAATTGCGCGAGCCACCAAGTATTGTACGCTAACAAATTCTTTTTCTAAAGGCGCTACACCGGCATCCAGTCGGCCTAAGTCCAGCAAATCTTGAATCAAGCGAGACAGGCGTTCGGTTTCGTCTAAAGTGGTGCGAATAAACCGCCGCCGCAGTTCCGGATCTTCACCGGCACCCATTTCCAGCGCCTCCAGCGTCACTTTGACATTGCTCACCGGCGTGCGGAGTTCGTGAGAGGCGTTAGCCAAAAAGGCCCGCCGCTCATTATCCAGAGAAGCCAAGCGCTCGCTCATTCGGTTAAGTTCAAAGGCAAGCTCGTTGAGTTCATCACTGCCAGAAATGACGAGTTTTTCGCCAAATTGACCGCCTCCCAAGCGCACCGCAAAGTTACGCATGGCCAGCACCGGCATCGCCAGAGAGCGAGCAAACCAAGCGCTGATCGCTCCAGACAGCAACAGCGTTATCCCCAAGGTTGCCAAAATCGTCAAGCTCACAGCTTGAAATTGTTTTTGAAACTGAGTTAAAGTCAGCGACAACCTCAACGCTCCTAGCAGGCGACCATTTCGTACAATAGGGCGTGAGATATAGAGCCGGTCTTCATTACTGAGGATTCCTTTTCCATAACCTTGCACGGTTTTATTTTGCAGCGCTTCCTTGATACCCGGAATTTCTAACCAGTTGGGAACCTGCTTGTCAACAGAGGGGGTGGAGGTGGACAACAGGCTGCCATTGGCCGAAAATACTCGCAGTGTCAGGGTTTCAGCCGCGCCGTAGCGTTGCACTAGCTGGTCTATGCTAGAGAGATTCTTATTTTCCATCGCATCAGCGACGCTTTCGGTGAGGGCGCTTGACCAAATATCTAATTCGTTTTGTTTGGTATTCATAAACATGGTGTAAAACGACCACAGCAAATAGCCGGTTAAAACCGAAGTCGCCAGCCCTGTCAGCGCCAAATAAGTTGTTAAAAGTTTAACCCGAATTGAATTCCAATTAACGCCCATTTTACATTGTCTCTAATAAATTATTGGGGTGATTTTTCAAGAATTTAGGGATGATTTTGGCGCTTGGTTCGCCGCAAAATTGCTTCAATTCTTGCTAAAACTTCCCGGAGATTAAACGGTTTAGTCACATAATCATCTGCACCGGCTTTTAAGCCCCAAATTTTATCAGCATCGTGGTCTTTTGCCGTCAAAATTAAAATAGGCACATCCGAAAAAGCCCGAATACGCCAGCAAACTTCCATCCCATCCATTTGTGGCAGCATCAAATCCAAAATAATCAAATCGGGCATTTTTTGCTTAATCAATTCCAAAGCCGTCACGCCATCCCCCGCCGTTGTGACTTTATAGCCTTCTTGAACTAAGCCAAAACTCAGGCTGGCGCGGAGCGGTTCTTCATCATCAACTAATAAAACGTAGTGCATGATCCTAGGTAAGAGGTAATTGGTAATGGGGAAACGGGTAATAATTAGCTGTTTCCCCTTAGCAAAAGTTATTGAGATAACCAAACACGCAATAAAGAAAGCAATTGCTCAATATCGACAGGTTTAGTGATGTAATCTGATGCACCGGCACTCAAACATTTTTCTCGGTCTCCTTTCATCGCTTTGGCCGTCAGCGCGATGATCGGCAAGCCTCGAAATACATTAATTTGACGGATAGCTCGCATCGTTTCATAACCATCCATTTCTGGCATCATAACATCCATCAACACGACATCAATATCGGGCGTGCTTTGCAAAATCGCAATGCCGAGCTTGCCATTTTCTGCATGAAACACCTGCATATGATAACGCTCTAAAATGCTCGTCAAAGCAAAAAGATTTCGCACATCATCATCAACAATCAAAACTTTCTTGTAGGCTAACACTGGATCGCTTCCTGCCAATTCTTCCAGCATTTGTTGTTGCGCTGTCGGCAAATTATCTTTAACGCGGTGCAGAAACAAAGAAATTTCCTCAAACAACCGCTCAGGCGTTCCCACTTGTTTAACCGGCAAAATCCGCGACAGGCGTTTAAGTTCTTTTTGCTGTTGTTCATTCAAATCATTTTCTGTATAAACAACCACCGGAATTTCTAACCCAAACTCAGGTATTATTTCGCCAATAAGTTCCAGACCGTTTTGTTGGGGTGAACTCATATCAATAGCAATACAATCAACCTGAGCACTGCTTAAAACTATCCGCGCTTCCGCAGCATTTGAGGCGCAAGTGGTCTGCACATCACTGTTACCAATCAACTCAACAAAACTGCTGGCTTTATCGGCATCACTTTCTATCAAAAGCAACTGCTTGACGCTGCGATCTAAATAGGTTTTAATCTTGCTTAAAGCCCCAAGAACAGCCTCGCGCGTCACCGGCTTTTGTAAATAAGCCAAAGCACCCAATTTCAAAGCCCGATTTCGGCCTTCATCCACAGAAATAATATGAACAGGAATATGACGAGTATCCGGGTCATGTTTCAAACGATCCAAAATTGTCCACCCATCAATTCCGGGTAACCGAATATCCAGCAAAATTGCCGAAGGTTTATACTCCCGCGCCATAGCCAAACCCGTCTCGCTGCGGTTAGCCACCAACGCTTTAAAACCTTCACCCTTCGCCAAATCTAACAATATCCGCGCAAAACTGATATCATCTTCCACAATCAAAAGTACCCGCTCACCAGGCTTAATTTCACCGCGATCATCGGTCAAAATACTCGATTGTTGAGATGTCAACAGCAACCTTTCTGGATCATTCACAGGAAGTTGAGGAAGAGTAGGGATTTTTACTTCCTTGTTTTCCTCAGCGGTCGTTGCTGAAAAATGCAGTATTTGTTCTTCATCCGCGTTTTTTTCTATCAAAGACTCCGGGTAAGTATGCGGCATATAAAGCGTAAAATTACTTCCCTCACCCAGGAGGCTGGAAATCGTAATTTCTCCTCCCAACAACTCAGCAATTTCGCGGCTAATAGACAATCCCAAACCGGTACCGCCATATTTCCGAGAAGTAGTTCCATCCGCTTGCTGGAAGGCTTCAAAAATAATTTTTTGCTTTTCTGGGGCAATTCCAATGCCGGTGTCACGCACAGAAAAGGCCACCACTAAATTAGCAAAATTCAGGGTTTCCCGTTCCGTACTCCAACCCGAACGCGCCGGATAAACCTGCAAACTCACTTGACCTTGATCCGTAAACTTAAACGCATTTGAAAGCAAATTCTTCAGCACTTGTTGCAAACGTTTTGAATCGGTATAAACCGCTTTGGGCAACCGCTCATCAAACAAAATCGTAAAATTCAAACCCTTATCTTGCGCCACCTGATAGAACGTTCGCTCTATTTGACCTTGCAAATCAGAAAACAGCAGTTGATCCACCTCAATTGACATCGTTCCCGATTCAATTTTTGCCAAGTCCAAAATATCATTAATCAACGCCAGCAAATCCGCACCCGCCGAGTGAATTGTCCGCATATACTCCACTTGTTTTGGAGTCAAATTGCCATCGCTGTTATCTAACAACAACCGCGCCAAAATCAGCAAACTATTCAGCGGTGTTCGCAACTCGTGAGACATATTTGCCAGAAACTCCGACTTATATTTAGAAGACAGCGCCAACTGTTCAGCTTTTTCTTCCAAAGACCGGCGAGCCTGTTCAATTTCTCGATTTTTCCGCTCAACCTCTTGATTTTGCAGAGCCAAAAGTTGCGAACGCTGCTCTAATTCCTCATTCGTTGCTTGCAATTGTTCCTGCTGATTTTTCAGCAATTCTTCTGACGCCTTCAGCGATTTTGCTTGCTGTTCCAAACGCTGGTTGGTTTCGCGTAATTCGTTTTGCTGACTTTGCAATTCTTCTGCCAGAGATTGCGATTGCTTCAGCAATTCTTCTGTCCGCATACTCGCTGCAATCGTATTCAACACAATTGCAATACTTTCTGTCAATTGGTCTAAAAACGTTAAGTGAATTTCACTAAATCGGCGGAACGAAGCCAACTCAATCACCGCCGTTACTTGACCTTCAAACAACACCGGCAACACCACCACATTCAGCGGACTATACTCACCCAAACCGGAACTAATTTTAATATAATTCTCCGGCACTTCGGTAATCAAAATCCGCTCTTTTTCCAACGCACATTGACCCACCAAACCTTCGCCTAAATGGAAGCGATTTGATAAATGTTTGCGTTCCCGATACGCATAACTGCTGAGTAGCTTCAAAAACAATTGAGGTTCTATTGCATCCATCAAATAAAACACCCCATGTTGCGCTCCCACCAACGGAGCCAACTCCGACAAAATCAACTTAGAAACCGTTTCTAAATCCCGCTGACCTTGCAACATTCGGGTAAATTTCGCCAAGTTGGTTTTCAGCCAATCTTGCTCAGTATTTTTCTGCGTTGTTTCGCGTAAATTAGCAATCATTTGGTTGATATTATCTTTCAAGATTGCCACTTCGCCTTGAGCTTCCACTGAAATTGACCGCGTTAAATCGCCTTTTGTAACCGCTATTGCCACCTCTGCAATCGCTCGTACCTGCGTTGTTAAATTCGCTGCCAATTCATTTACGTTATCCGTTAAGTCTCGCCACGTTCCCGACGCACCCGGCACCTTGGCTTGACCGCCTAATTTTCCTTCTATTCCAACCTCTCGCGCCACCGTTGTCACCTGGTCAGCAAAGGTAGCAAGTGTATCAATCATTTCGTTAATCGTGTCGGCTAAGGTAGCAATTTCGCCCTTTGCTTCCAGCATTAACTTACGCTTTAAATCACCGTTTGCAACCGCCGTCACGACTTTAGCAATTCCCCGCACTTGTGCTGTCAAATTGCCGGCCATTGAGTTAACGTTATCCGTTAAATCTTTCCAAACACCGGCCACCCCTCGCACATCTGCTTGACCGCCTAATTTTCCTTCCGTTCCTACTTCCCTCGCAACCCGTGTCACCTCAGAAGCAAACGAATTAAGCTGGTCAACCATTGTGTTAATAGTGTTCTTCAAATCGAGAATTTCACCTTTAACATCAACGGTAATCTTTTTAGAAAGATCGCCATTTGCCACCGCTTTTGTTACCTCGGCAATATTTCGCACCTGGCCGGTTAAATTGCTTGCCATCGAGTTAACATTATCGGTTAAATCTTTCCAAGTTCCTGCCACCCCGCGTACATAGGCTTGCACCCCTAATTTCCCTTCGGTTCCCACCTCCCTTGCAACTCGTGTCACCTCCGATGCAAAGGAACTTAACTGATCCACCATTGTATTTATGGTGTTTTTCAACTCTAAAATTTCGCCTTTAACATCAACGGTAATTTTCTTAGAAAGGTCGCCATTTGCCACCGCCGTCGTCACTTCGGCAATGTTTCGCACTTGTGCAGTTAAACTGCCGGCCATAAAGTTTACACTGTCCGTTAAGTCTTTCCAAGTACCGGCTACCCCTCGCACTTCTGCTTGCACACCTAATTTTCCTTCGGTTCCCACTTCCCTCGCAACTCTTGTTACCTCCGATGCAAACGAATTAAGTTGATCCACCATTGTATTAACGGTGTTTTTCAACTCTAAAATTTCGCCTTTAACATCAACAGTAATTTTCTTAGAAAGGTCGCCATTTGCAACAGCGGTAGTAACAGCAGCAATATTTCGTACTTGGGAAGTTAAACTGCCGGCCATGAAGTTTACACTGTCTGTTAAGTCTTTCCAGGTGCCGGCAACCCCCCTTACATCTGCTTGTACACCAAGTTTTCCTTCGCTTCCCACCTCACGGGCAACTCTTGTTACTTCTGAGGCAAAAGAACTCAATTGATCAACCATTGTATTAATGGTATTTTTGAGTTCTAAAATTTCACCTTTAACTTGAACTGTGATTTTTTTCGATAAGTCGCCGTTGGCAATAGCTGTCGCAACTTCGGCAATATTTCGCACCTGGCCGGTTAAATTTCCTGCCATTGAATTTACACTGTCGGTTAAGTCTTTCCAAGTACCGGCAACGCCTCGGACTTCTGCTTGCACACCTAATTTTCCTTCGGTTCCCACTTCCCTTGCAACTCTTGTTACCTCCGATGCAAACGAACTTAATTGATCAACCATTGTGTTAATGGTGTTTTTCAATTCCAAAATTTCGCCTTTTACATCAACAGTAATTTTCTTAGAAAGATCACCATTCGCAACTGCGGTGGTAACTTCGGCAATATTTCGGACTTGCGAAGTTAAACTTCCCGCCATTGAGTTAACATTATCGGTTAAATCTTTCCAGGTTCCTGCTACTCCTTTTACTTCTGCTTGTACGCCTAATTTTCCTTCGGTTCCCACTTCTCTTGCAACCCTTGTTACCTCAGAAGCGAAGGAGTTAAGTTGATCCACCATTGTATTAATGGTGTTTTTCAACTCTAAAATTTCACCCCGAACATCAACAGTAATTTTTTTAGAAAGGTCGCCATTTGCCACCGCCGTTGTCACTTCGGCAATGTTCCGAACTTGTGCAGTTAAGTTGCCGGCCATTGAGTTTACAGAGTCGGTTAAATCTTTCCAAGTACCCGCAACTCCTCGCACATCTGCTTGCACACCAAGTTTTCCTTCGCTTCCTACATCTCGCGCCACTCTTGTTACTTCTGAGGCAAAAGAATTAAGCTGATCCACCATAATATTTATGGTGTTTTTGAGTTCTAAAATTTCCCCTTTAACATCTACTGTGATTTTTTTCGATAAGTCTCCATTAGCAATTGCAGTGGCAACTTCGGCAATATTTCGGACTTGTGCTGTTAAATTGCCGGCCATCATATTCACAGATTCGGTTAAATCTTTCCAAGTACCAGCAACGCCTTTAACTTCTGCTTGTACACCTAATTTTCCTTCGGTTCCCACTTCTCTTGCAACTCTGGTTACTTCAGAAGCAAAAGAGCTAAGTTGTTCCACCATTGTGTTAACAACTTGAGCAGTTTGTAGAAATTCTCCTTTCAGGGGCCGGCCTTCTATTTCTGTAGGAATCCTAGGGGATAAATCGCCATTAGCAACGGATCTTAACACTCTGGCAGTTTCGGCTGTTGGTTGTACTAAATCTGTGGTTAAGGTGTTGACAGAATCAACACACGCAGCCCAAGAACCGCCGGCACTTCCTAAAGAAGCTCTCTGATTAATTTTGCCTTCTTTGCCAACAACATTACTAATGCGTTCTAATTCGGCGGCGAGTCTTTCATTAAGTTCGATAATATCATTAAGAGTGTCCGCAATTTTTCCAGCCATGCCGGTCTGGTCGATTGGCATTCTCACAGAGAAATTGCCTTTTTTAACTGCAACTAAGGTTCTTAATAGCTGTTGGTGATCGAGTTGTTCGGTATCTTTCGCGGTTTGTGTAGTTGTCATGGTCTGAGTCTTACAATTAAGTGTTAAGATTTATAACAAGCTGTAGCCGATGCGATAAGGAAAATAAAACTGATAATTGAGCAGGCTACCCCAACAAACATTTATTCAGAGAATAGTCTAACCTTATCTCTATGCAAGGAGATATGCCGAAAGGATGATTTTTGACAAAGTAAACATGGCCCCATCAAGGGCAACCACACACGCCATTGCCTCTACAAAATGCGGCAATAAAAATCCTTTGATCCTAACAAATGATAAACTTCATATAACAGTGGTCATTTATCATCTGCCTTTTTTTGCCAATGACTAATAACAAATGACCAATGACTAATAACAAACAAAAATTTAAAAACTTCTCACTCCCACCGGCCCATCTTTAAAATAATTCTGTGGATCTTCCGCTACCCAACCCATTTGAGAAGAAGAACGCACCTCAAAATGTAAATGCGAAGCAGTAATATCAGGAATGCCCGTTTTTCCCACCGTTCCTAAAACCTGACCCCGGTTAACTTGCTCACCCACACGCACAGAAATGGAAGCCAAATGAGCATAACGAGTTTGTTTACCAGAAGCATGATTAATCACAATTAAATTGCCATAATTTCCCTGCATCCCCGCAAAAGCAATAATCCCCTCACCGGCAGCCAAAACCGCAGTACCTTCTTTTGCTTCTAAATCTACACCCGCATGAAAACCCTGGATATTTCTTAAAGGCATAAACTGCAAACCATACCCCAACAAAACAGGAGCTTTTTGAGGCAAAGGATAACCACTAATAACCCCCGCCGCCACTTCCACCGCCCGCTGAACTTCCCGATTATTTTGAGAACTATTCACCCCCGGAATAAACACAACTTCTTGAGGTTCCACACAACCATTTACCTCAAACAAAACATCAGCCCTAACATTATAAATTTCCGCCAAACTTTTCCAACTTGTTCCCGGATTCGTTGCCACTTGCCGGCCATTAAAAGGCGGAATTAAAATCACCTCCCCAACACGCAAACCCCCATTTCTCAAACCAGGATTCATCCCCACCAAAGTCGCCGGTGTCAAATTATACTGCCTTCCAATACTCTCCAAACTTTCCCCCGCAGCCACACGATGAGACTTAACCCGCGATAAAGCCGGTGCAGGACAATTACCCGCCATATTTTGTGCCAAAACCGGCCCTACCTCCAGCCCCAAAAACCCAATCAAAACAAAAAACCAAAATCTCATAACAAAATTCATCCCCATTCATCTGCGTTAATCTGCGTTCATCTGCGGTTAATTAAATCTTCCGCAACTCATCCATCAAACCAAACCTAATATCCCGACCTTCCCCTAACACCTTCACCCCCACTTGTTCAGCCGTCAAAAAACCCAAACCCGTCTCCTTACCCGTCAACAAAAAATCAGTCATCGCCACCCGATAGCGCCTATTTTCCTCAAGCACTTTCCCCCCAATCAACCAACCACTACCATCAGCACCCCGACTAACATTAGCCGTATGCAAAAAACCACCCGTTCCCCGATTTGCCAAACCTTGATCCAAAACTCGCTTAAGCAAAATTCCTTCCAACTCAACCCCCACAACCTTACCCCCAAAAGGCAAAATTCTAATCACATCATACTGCGTCACCGGCCCCGGCGGAATCACATCATCAATCCGAATCGAACCCCCATTAAAAATTGCCAAATCAGCATTTTTAACTTCCCGCAACATTCCCTTAGCAATCACTTCAGTTAACATAGTTGACATATTCCGTACAGAAGCCTCCAAACCATCCAAAGGCATCGAAGCATTTGCCACTATTTCTTCAGGTTCAAAACCACCGGCCCGGAAAGCAGCAAAGCCTTTTTCTACCCATTCCCTTACCACCCTATTTGTTTCGGGATCTTCCGCAATTTTCGCCGTTATCGGTTGAATTGTCGAATTTACTTCTAATTTCTTATTAGGCCAATTATAACGCAAATTATGAATATAAACCGTGCGGACATTCGCATCAGCCTTAAACAATGGAGTTAAATCATCTCCTCGCCATTGCTGGATATTTTCGTGTTCGTGCCCGCCTAAAATCACATCAATTTCTGGCACAACTTCCGCCAGTTTTTGATCCAACGCCAAATTTAAATGCGTCACCGCCACGATAATATCAACCTTTTCTTTCAGCGCTTTAACTTGTTTTTTTGCAGCTTCAATGGGATCGCTATAAGTAACATAATTTGCACGATTACTGTCAATTGTTACGCCAATTAAGCCAATTTTGAGCGAGTTGTTACCAGTTTTTACATTAATAATTTCTGTAGCAGGAATCCCCGGAAAAGGTTGGCCGGCAGCATCAAAAACATTACTTGAAAACCATTTAAACTTTGATTCTTTTAAGCGAGACAAAAATTGTTTTTCTTTTAAATCAAATTCGTGATTGCCAAAAGTTGCATAATCCAAACCCAAAGCATTTAAAACCGCCACCATTTGTTGACCGGCCAAAGGTTCACCATCTACCTTAGCAGTTCCCAAAGCCGAAGGGCTAAAAAAATCCCCAGCCAGGATAGTATAAGTGTTAGGATTTTGCCCTAAAAGCTGTTTACGCAGGGTAGCGACGCGAGCAAGTCCACCCGCTTTACCACCACTGACAGGAGTGATTTCATAGACATCATTAAACTGCAAAAGAGTGATATTTGTAGGTTCTGCAGTAGCCGGTTTAATTAAAAAAATTCCCAGAATAAAAATAATTGGTATAAAAAATTGCCATTTAATCTTCATTTTTTCTTCAGACATTCAACAACTTGTAAAACCCAAGGTCGGGGCGACCCCAAAGACCGCCCCCCATTTGCTTTTAAGCGTTATTTTTGTGCAGGAAAAAACGATACTTCTGTTGTTTCAGAAGCCGATTTATTTTCCGTCACAGGCTTACTTTCCGCTTCCGCCTTTTCCCGATCTTCTGTTTTATGTTCTTCAGGATTTGCAGCGGATGCCGGTAATTTAAACTCAGGTTTGAGACTAGGATGCAAAATTTCTGGTTCTGCTTCAAAGTTAGGCTCAATCTCTAAAGGTTGGTCAGTGATGCCTAACAAATCATAGTACATCTTGACATATTCCTGCGCTGAATTCGTCCAGCTAAAGTCTTGATTCATTGCCCGTATTTGCAGCTTTTTCCACTCATCTTTGAAACGATAAGCTTCAGTGGCTCGCACCATTGAGGTAAATAAATCAAGAGGTTCGTAACGATCAAAACAATAGCCGGTTCCCTCATCATTGAAAGGATCATTATGAGAAACCGTATCAACTAAACCGCCGGTGCGCCGCACAATAGGAATGCAACCATAGCGCATCGCTAACATTTGGCTAATCCCGCAAGGTTCAAACCGGCTCGGCATTAAAAACCCATCACAACCGGCATAAATTCGCCGCGATAAAGCATCATTATGCAGCAAATAAGTTGCCATCCGACCCGGATAGCGAGAAGCCAATTCCCACATCGCCGTTTCGTAATAGCGGTCGCCCGTACCAAGCAGGACAAATTGCGAATCGGTATAAGCCATATAGCGGTCTAAAATCTGCAAAACCAGATCCAGACCTTTTTGTTCCACAAGCCGGCCTACCAACCCAATTAAAAACGCACCTTTATTAACTTCTAAACCCACCTCTTCTTGCAAAGAGATTTTGTTAACAATGCGTTTTTCGAGAGTCTCAGCGGTGAAATTTTCGTTGATGTAACGGTCAGTTGCCGGATTATAACTTTGAGTGTCAATACCGTTAAGAATCCCGTTTAATTTGCCGCTGATATAAGAGATCAAACCTTCTAATTTTTCTCCGTAGCCGGCAGTTTTAATTTGTTCAGCATAGGTAGGAGAAACCGTCGTCACGCGATCAGCAAATTGTACAGCCGCCGCCATTGTATTGTGACCTTGCATATACCAAGGACACCAAGTAATTTTTTCCAAAAACCAGCGCCAGGGCCCTTGATAAGCGAGGTTATGAATGGTGTACACCGTTTTGATGTCTGGGGTGGAGTGCATCCAGACAGGAATCATGCCGGTGTGCCAATCATGGCAGTGAATGATATCTGGTTTCCAGTAATTCCAGGCAAACTCAGCCGCCCCATTCGCAAAAAACGTGAACCGCCAATCCTCATCGTCTCCGTAGTAAACGCGGCGTGGCGAAAACGAGGGATGGCCAAATAGATACAAAGGGACATCCGAATTCGGAAAAGTCGTCCGGTAGACCTTAAAGCTCTGAAACATCGCTTCACCCGACCAGACCGGCACTTTCGGAACATCCACTTTATCTTGAATAAAGCCATAGTAGGGCATGAAGATGCGGACATCATGGCCCATTTTTCGCAGATATTTGGGCAGAGAACCAACAACATCGCCCATGCCGCCCACTTTTGCCAGGGGAGCCGCTTCTGCGGCAACAAATAATATACGCATTCGTTTGGCGTTGCCTGATATGGTGACTTTGTACCGTAATCATACCTGTCTAGTAGCACAGCCGCGCCACCCCGAACGATTTTTGATTTCTGATTTTTGATTTTTGTGGGGATATAAAATGCTAAAAGCTTGAATAGCAAAGGATTTTAGCTTTTTAAACCTTTTCCCAACCAAGAGAGCGACTTTACCAATTTCCGCAACAAAAATGGTTTGGATGAGAAACGGTATCGCATGGCACAACATTCAGGCCGGTTTTTTGAATTTTGCCACCATTGAAAAACCGGCCATTTTGCTCAACTCCTCCGCAAAAAGCCGGTTTCTCAAAAGCCGATTATTTTGATTGTTTCAGCAGTACCACAACTTCTTGTAATAAACCTATTGCTTTCTCTAATTTTGTAACAATCTGATCATTTTTTGTCTCCGTTGCCGGGATCGTGCTTTCGCCAGAAGCAAGGCCAATGGCATCCTTATCGCTAACGCTAACAGAATTCCCTGTTTCTGGTTTGGGTTGTTGGGGTGTTGGCGGTGTTGTCTGATTTGTCAATTGATTAATCAAACTCATCAAATCATTATCTCGCCGCAGCCATCCTTGGAGAAACTTTTGCTGAGTAGCATTTTGTTTAACTCGTTCATGCCGAAAATTCATCCGATTTTGGCAATAACGTTTAGCAGTTTCGCTATTATTATTTTGCTGCAAAGCCGCTGCACTGCGGGGGCCAAAATTTCCATCGGCTGTTAACCCACCAATGGCTTCTTGCAAAAATTTAATACTGCTGCGGACACTGAAATTTACCGCCGTATCAAAATGCACAACTGCCAAAGGCAAACACATTAAATCTGCCTTAGAAGCCAACCAGTAATCTTCAAAATAAAGATTTTCTACCTCAGCCTCGGTAACTTTTCCCACCGGCTGCGAAGGCAAATTTTTGCGCTTACGATAAGTATCATAAGAAGCCTGACTGATGCCACGATAAACCGTTCCTGCTAAATCATCTGGGTGGCCGGCGCCCCCTTCCCATTTCAGTGTAAATTGCAATGCAGTTTTAAAAGCATCTGTTGTTTGAGTCATACTTTTGTCCGTCAAATCTCAAGTTTTCCCTTAACTTAAAGCTTCGCTTACTTTTTCCTTTCCCCCGGAAAACTTTAGCTAAAATTTATACTTCGGGCCGGTTCGTGAGCCGCCATTGGTGATTGCCTACTGTTTGGTGGCGAAGGGGGAAGAATTTTTCATTTTTTCTCCATGAATTCCCATTCAACAATTTACAGCCACCCCACTTATTTCCTCTCAATCTACTTCAAAACTTTCGGCAAATTTATCTAAAAATTCGTCTAATACTTCTGAAGAAATCGCTAGGTTGACATCTTCCCCATTTTCTTTTTTAGAGCGATTAACTCCCACGACTTCACCATCTAAATTAATGAGAGGCCCGCCGGAATAGACGGAATTAATTGCTTTATTAGTTTCCAAAATTATCACTCCTATTTCATCTTCCTTTTCTCCATAATTATCGGGATAGCGAATTTGTTGAATTACCCCTTGGGAGATGAGCGAAGAAAATTCCTCCACAGGATGTGCCACTGCAATCACCCGCTGGCCGGCATCCACATAAGGACAAAATTCTAAAACAGGGTATTCTGGATCGCCGCTTTCAGTTTCTACGCCGGTTTGGGGGTCAATAGTATAATCGGTAGCCAGCAAAATTGCTAAATCTAATTCTGAGTTGCCGGTGAACACAACTTGAGCAATTCTCAACTCGCCTCTATCGGTGGCAACTAAAACTAATTCCCCCTCATCTTCCTCATAAATTGAATTTTCATCCGCTATTTTTTCAACCAAATTGTAGTTGGTAATAATCGCGTCAGAATCTACAAAGAAACCACTTCCTGAAGCAATTTGCTTTTGGGTTTGCCAATTTATTACATATATGGAAACCACCGACGGCAAAACAGTTGCCACCACTTCGGCCAGTTTTTTGTCTTGCGCCTTCAGCGCTTTAAATTGTTGTTCTAAAGCTTGATTTTTCCTTTCTATGCAGCGGTGAATTGCCTTTAGGGTTGCTTTTTCTAACACTAAATGCTCATTCGCCTCGCTCATCTCCAACCCTTTTTTCATCACGACTTAGCCCTCTTCAAAAGTTTTAAAAAAATTAAGTGCTCATTGTTCATTTTTCTCAAAACTTAGGCCCAACAAATTAACGATTGGCTTTAATTTGCGGGCAAGAAAGATTTGTGCTTGAGTAAAAATATGAACAATGAACAAGGAATATTAACCTCGCTGAATTTCTGCAAAAATCTTATCAAGAATATCTTGAGCGCCTTGATTTCGCAGTTTATTTGCCAATTCAATGCCGATTTGCTCAGCACTTTCTCGGTGACCGCTGACGATATCTTTCACCAAAAGCTTACCATCCAAACTTGCCACCATGCCGGTTAAGGTGAGTTGGTCGTTTTCAATGGTACTATTCACCCCTATAGGCACTTGACAACCGCCTTCGAGGCTGCGTAGAAACGAGCGTTCGGCATAACACCGGTGGGCAGTTTCCAAGTGTTCCAAAGGCTTCAAGATTTGCAAAATTTCGTTATCACCTAAGCGACATTCAATTCCCAGAGCACCTTGTCCCACAGCGTGCAAAGAAATTTCTGCGGGGATGACTTGATGAATGCGATCAGCCATTCCTAAACGCTGTAAACCCGCCACTGCCAAAATAATCGCATCATAACCGCCTTCATCAAGTTTAGCGAGGCGAGTATTGAGATTTCCCCGGATATCTTTAAATTCTAAATGGGGGTAATGGTAGCGTAGTTGAGCGAGCCGACGCAGGGAAGAAGTGCCAATAATTGAGCCGGCGGGTAAGGTTTCTAATTGTTTATCTTTGTGTTTTTCATGCACTACAAGTGCATCGGCTGGGTTTTCGCGTTCGGTGACGCATCCTAGTATTAAACCTTCTGGTAAATTGGTGGGTAAATCTTTGAGAGAATGCACAGCTAAATCTGTTCCTTTATTGAGCATTCCCACTTCCAATTCTTTTGTAAAAAGACCTTTATCACCAATTTTTGCCAGGGCAACATCAAGGATTTTGTCGCCTTGGGTAGACATTGTATGGACTTCAAAAGTGCAATCTGGAAAATGTTTTTGAAGTTGTTCTTGTACCCAGTAGGTTTGCACAAGCGCGAGTTGACTTTTGCGAGAACCGATGCGGACAGTACGAGGTTGAGCAGAAACGGTAGACATAGAGTAGTTATGGGGGTGGATAAGCGCCTTTACCAGCAATGCGGTTAGCGTCGGCAAACCGCTTGTAGGGACACGGCGGGGGTTCCTACAGGTTTTGTGGTTACGCTAGAGACACAATCTTTTAGTTTAAACGATGCCGGTGCATGACCCCAATAGGTCAAGGCCAAAATTTCGCTCGTCAAGTAGAGATGATCAAGGGTTGCCGGCCGGTGGAAGTGATCTTGTTATCTTAGGACTTACCTAACAAAACCGGGTTTCAACTGAAAAATTGTCGGTTTGCCAACGCGATATCTAGGCAAAACTTTGGAATAAGCGTCCTCGTGCTTAAGTCTTGTATATGTTGTCAATAAAATATGCAGTTGAGCAGACAGTACCGCCGCTTTCTCCATTAGAAAGCCTACCGGTTAGAAATTCAGGGCCGGTGTAAGGAAAGTGGGTAGCGCCGCTCTGAAAAATTGAGAAAGGTTGAGAGCGTTTAGCTGTGTAGCAGCTAAATTTAATAAGGAATGAAAAATAAATAACTTAATGAATTACTCTGGTTGGGGGACGGCTCGATAATTCCATTTGGGCAAATATTGGTCAAAAACAATTTGCATAGTATTTTGGAAATTATCAGCCACCTTTCGACCAGTTTTATAAACTTTCTTAAGGATATTTACAGCTACAGATAGTCCCATTTTAGGTTGAGTTTTTTCGACGAGAGCTTTGACTAATTCTAAACTTGGGAAAATTACTCCTTGACAAGCCCTGGTAATATGAGTAAAAAGTCGATGTTCTCTGGGATTATATTTAGACGTATAAGGAAGGTAATGAGCAATTCTGATTTCAATTCCTATTTCATTATTAACTAATTTCTGCAAATCGTCTTTGAAAATATAATGATTAGCATTATTACTACCTCCCCCATCACATTTTGCCAAGATAGAATTAGCGTTAGGATAGGTGGCTTTTCCATAAGTATTCCCCCAATTTTTCAAATACTCACAAGCGACTTTACTGGTATTTTTACTATTTTCTAAGGTGATGTATCCTCGGTTTTGTTGACAATCATAAATACCATGTGGGAGCACTTTACCGTGACCTAAACTCGAAAAATAATGATCGAAAGTAGTAACCGATTCCTTTGTATAAAGAGTTCCTAGCCGATATAAATTTCCTAAGATTTCTTTCTTTTTGGTATCAAAAATAATAAAATTGTCTTCCTATCTATAGTATTTTCAAATGAGACATGAAAAAGCATCATAGTTTTTGATATTAGGAAAAGTAAACAATTTTAAATCAACTAAAAGCTTAAACAGTCGCTTCATAATGGTAAAGTTTCTACAGAAGCGGTAACACCGTCTAAGTAAGCTTTTCAATGATAACCACACTGATTCAATTGGATTATTTTCAGGAGCATAAGGAGCAAATAAATAACAAGTCACTTTCCATTCTTGGGGAGGTAAATCCTGATTAATTGTCTCCAGTAAGCAGCGGATTAGCTCGCTTCTATGATAGGCCGCTCCGTCCCAGAAAATAATAATTTGTTTTTCTGGATTAAGTTTAATTAGTTCTTGAATAAAGTCTACTGTCGAATCGCTATTTCCTGCTTGATAAGCGCGCACAATTAACTCTTGGTTTATCAGTTCTAAAGCCCCATAAGAAGTTTGGCGATTCTTTTCATTAATAATCGGTATCTTTAATCTTTTTTGGCTGTCTCCCCATAAATGACTAATTAGATCTCCTTCTAATAAGTGAACTTCGTCTACGGCATACACAGTAACCTCTCCCGACTTAATCTTCGGCATGAATTTTTCTAATATAAACTGGATTTCTTGATTTTTTTTCTTCACGACTTCAGGGTCTTTACGAGGGTTCTTTTTTTGCGCTTTGCAGCAACTAATCTTAGCTTCGGCAAGTAAGCTATAATAGCTGGTTGGGGACTGAAAAACTACGTCATATTGCTCAATTAAATAACACTCTAGTTCTGACAAGTCCCAATGTTCTTGTTGTTGGAGCCAAGCAATTACGGCTTGCTTTTCCTCTCTACTCAAATAACTTTGGCTGCCTTTATAAGAGAATTTTATTCCTTCTATCCCGGCTGACTTAAATTTTTTTTGCCACTTAGTAATGAAGCTTTTTGATACATTTAGAGTTGTGGCAATCATTGAATATATCCAACCCTGTAAGGCAAGTTTTACCGCTAATGCTCTCTTTAATTCTCTTGAATCTGGATTACTTTTTATCAACTTATCTAATTCTTTAATTACCCTTTTTAGTTCTAGGTCTTCCATAATATTTTTTCCCTGAACATATTTTATTTTACCATTCCCTAGTCACTTTTGTTTACATCTCATTTAAAAATGCTATATATAATATTGCATTAAGTTTAGCTATGTTTTTAAATTGATTATCCCGATTTTTAGTAGTTTGTATTGTTTGCTTTTTTGGAAATTTTTTTTACATATCCATGCTTTTTTAATAATTTGGCAACTAAGGGGAGACTAATT